>CAITYE010000492.1 GCA_903896535.1 uncultured Paracraurococcus sp. | reverse complement strand
GGCGCCGCGCGGCCGAAGCGCCGCGCCGTGATCGCGGCTGGGCGGGCGGCGATTTCCGCGACGCCCCGCGCCGCCAGGGCGGGCGGTGAGTTCGGGCGGGCGGCGCCGCTTCACAGCAGCGCCGCCCGCCCACCCGATTTTTACCGAATCAGCCGAAGGCCGTGAGCGCGCGCGCAATCCGCGCCAGCGGCGGCTGGCTGGGATCGGGCAGGGGGAAATCCTCGCCCGTGATCGCCTCATAGGCTTCGATATAAACCCGCGCGGTGGCGAGCCGCACTGCGTCCGGGATGGGCGGCACCGGGTCCTTGTAGGGATCGCAGCGCGCCACCACCCAACGGCGGATGAAATCCTTGTCGAAGCTGGCCGGCGCCTGCCCGGCGGCGAAGGCGCGGGCGTAATCCTCGGCGAACCAGTAGCGGCTGGAATCCGGCGTATGGATTTCATCCGCCAGCACGATCCGCCCCGCGGCATCCAGGCCGAACTCGTATTTGGTATCGACCAGGATCAGGCCGCGCTGCGCCGCGATCTCCCGCCCCCGGGCGAACAGCGCCAGCGCGCGGGCCGAGACCTCCTCCCACTGCGCCCCGGTCAGCAGCCCTTGTTCCAGGATGCCGGCGGGGGAGAGTTCCTCGTCATGCCCGGCATCGAAGGCCTTGCTGGTTGGCGTGATCAGCGTCTGCGGCAGCTTCTGGTTCGCCCGCAGCCCATCGGGCAGGGTGTGGCCGTACATCTCCCGCCGCCCGGCCTTGTACATGGTCAGGATGGCGGTGGAGGTGGAGCCCGCGAGATAGTCCCGCACCACGATCTCCACCGGCAGGATGTCCAGCCGCTGCGCCACCAGCACGTTCGGGTCGGGATAGGAGAGGACATGGTTCGGGCAGAGATCGGCGGTGCGTTCGAACCACCAGCGCGCGAGCTGCGTCAGCACCTGGCCCTTCAGCGGGATGGTGGTGAGGATGATGTCGAAGGCGGAGAGCCGGTCGGTCGCGATGATGACGCGGCGGCCGTCGGGCAGGTCGTAATTCTCCCGGACCTTGCCGCGATAGCGGTTGGGCAAGCCGGGCAGGGCGGCCTCGGGCAGGACATAGCCGGCATAGGGGGCGAGGGCGGCTTCGGTGATCGGCATCGGCGCATGATGGCGAGCGGGCGGGCAGGGCGCCAGACCTGGTTGAGCGCGGCGGCCGGCCGCGCCATGGTGCGCTCCAACGAGGAGCGCCAAGCATGAGCACCACCAGGAAGCACCGCATCGCCGTGATCCCCGGCGATGGCATCGGCAAGGAAACCACGCCCGAGGGGCTGCGCGTGCTGGACGCCGCCGCCCGCCGCTTCGGCTTCGAGCTGGCGCTGACCGAATACGACTGGTCCTGCGACACCTATGCCAAGACCGGCAAGATGATGCCCGATGACGGGCTGGACCAGCTGAAGGATAGCGATTCGATCTTCCTCGGCGCCGTCGGTTGGCCGGGCGTGCCCGACCATGTCTCGCTCTGGGGCCTGCTGATCCCGATCCGCCGGGGCTTCGACCAGTATGTGAACCTGCGCCCCTGCAAGCTGCTGCCCGGCGCCAAGACGCCGCTGGCCAATCGCGGGCCGAAGGATATCGATTTCTACGTGGTGCGCGAGAATACCGAGGGCGAGTACAGCTCGGTCGGCGGGCGGATGTTCGAGGGGACGGACCGGGAGTTCGTCTCCCAGCAATCCATCCTGACCCGGCACGGCACCGATCGCGTGCTGAAATACGCCTTTGAGCTGGCGATGACCCGGCCGCGCCGGAAGCTGACCAGCGCCACCAAGTCCAACGGCATCACCTTCACCATGCCCTATTGGGACGAGCGCTTCGCGGCGATGGGCAAGCATTACCCGCAGGTGACGACGGACCAGTTCCACATCGACATCCTCTGCGCGCATTTCGTGCAGCACCCCGATTGGTTCGACGTGGTCGTCGGCTCCAACCTGTTCGGCGATATCCTGAGCGATCTTGGCCCGGCGGTGGCCGGGTCCATCGGCATCGCGGCTTCGGCCAATATCAATCCGGAGAAGCGCTTCCCCTCGATGTTCGAGCCGGTGCACGGCTCGGCGCCGGATATCGCCGGCAAGTGGATCTGCAACCCGATCGGGCAGATCTGGTCGGGCGCGATGATGCTGGAGCATCTGGGCGAGAAGGCCGCCGCGGATGCGATCATCGCGGCGATTGAGAAGCATCTGGCCGAAGGCGGCCCGCGCACCCGCGACATGGGCGGCAATGCCGGGACGGTGGATGTCGGCAAGGCCCTGGCGGAAGCGGTCGCGCGTGGCTGAGCCCCGCCCGCCCCAGTTCAGGGGCGGGCGGGGGCGGTGCGGGCGGTTCGGAAAGGTCCCGGTATCTGCGTACCGTGCCTGGAAATCGCAGATCGCGCTTGACTTTCCCGCCCTCAGTAGCGAGAATACGCATCCTCAGTTTGGAATTTACTCGATCATGCCGCAGCTACAGAGAGAGACCCGCTCGCTGAAGCCGGCGGAGGTGAAGAAGGCCTGGGTGGTGGTTGATGCGGAGGGCCTCGTGCTCGGCCGTCTAGCCTCCATCATCGCCAATCGCCTCCGCGGCAAGCACAAGCCCCAGTTCACCCCGCATGTCGATGGTGGCGACCACGTGATCGTGGTCAATGCCGGCAAGGTGCACCTCACCGGGCAGAAGACGGAACAGAAAATCTTCTACTGGCACACCGGCTATCCCGGCGGGATCAAGGAGCGCAGCGTGCGTGCCCTGCTGGACGGCAAGCACCCCGAGCGGGTGGTCGAGAAGGCGGTGGAGCGGATGATCACCCGCGGCCCGCTGGGCCGGGCGCAGATGAAGAACCTGCATGTCTATGTTGGGCCGGAGCATCCGCATGCGGGCCAACAGCCGGCGGCGTTGGATGTGGCGGCGATGAACCGCAAGAATATCGGTATCAGTGCGAAGAAGGCGGCTTGAGCAGATGAGCGAGCAACTGACCGGCACGCTGGCCGACCTGAAGTCCGTAGTGCAGGGCACCCCGATCGTCACTTCGGCGACCGGGGAAACCGCGGCACCTGTCCTGCCGAAGCGCGATGCCCAGGGCCGCGCCTACGCCACCGGCCGGCGCAAGGATGCTGTCGCCCGCGTTTGGGTGAAGCCCGGCAAGGGTGAGTTCACCATCAACGACCGCCCGGCTTCGCGTTATTTCGCGCGCCCGGTGCTGCGGATGCTGATCACGCAGCCCTTTCTGGTGGCCGACCGCTACCAGCAGTTCGACGTGAACGCGACCGTGGTTGGCGGCGGGCTCTCGGGCCAGGCCGGCGCGGTGCGCCACGGCATCAGCCGCGCGCTGACGAACTATGAGCCGGCTCTGCGGAGCATCCTGAAGAAGGCCGGCTTCCTGACCCGCGACCCGCGTGTGGTCGAGCGCAAAAAGTACGGTAAGGCGAAGGCCCGACGTAGCTTCCAGTTCAGCAAGCGCTGAGCCGCACGGACCGGCTCACGCGCCGGTCCTTGTCTTGGGATTGTCATCAGAGGGGCGGGTCCGCAGAGGGCCTGCCCCTCTTGCTTTTTCCGCCCCATTCGGCAGTGAATGGGCCGTAGAGGAGAGCGACATGGCCAAGGGTAAGACGCCCACGATTTTTATCGATGGCGAGGCCGGCACGACCGGGCTGCAGATCAGCGAGCGGTTGGCCCGCCTGTCGCATATCGCCGTTCTCTCGATCGCCCCCGAGCGCCGCAAGGATCCAGCCGCGCGACAGGCGCTGATGGCGGAAGCCGACGTCGTGGTGCTGTGCCTGCCCGATGCGGCGGCCAAGGAAAGCACGGCGCTGGCAGCCCAACTAGGCGCGGCGGCCCCGCGGCTGCTGGATGCCAGCACGGCGCATCGGGTGAACCCCGATTGGGTCTATGGCCTGCCGGAGCTGACGCCGGCCCAGCCGGCGGCGATCGCTGCGGCGGCACGGGTGGCGAACCCCGGCTGCTACCCGACCGGCGCCATCCTGCTGCTGCGCCCGCTGATCGATGCCGGCCTGCTGCCGGCGGACTACCCCGTCTCGGTCAACGCCATCTCCGGCTATTCCGGCGGCGGCAATGCGATGATCGCGGAATACGAAGCGCGCACCGCGCCGGGTTTCGAGCTGTATGGCCTCGGCCTCGAGCACAAGCACGTGGTGGAGCTGCAGCACTACAGCGGCCTTACGCGGCGGCCGATCTTCGTCCCCTCGGTCGGCGATTTCCGCCAGGGCATGATCGACAGCATCCCGCTGCATCTCGACTTGCTGCATGGCGCGACGCCGGCGCGGATCGAGGAATGCCTGCGGGCCCGCTATGCCGGGGCGGAGTATGTGCGGGTGGTGGTGGCCGAGGCCAAGCTGGAGCCTGAGGCGCTGAACGGCAGCAACCTGATCGAGCTTTCGGTGCATGGCAACGCGGCGCGCGGGCATGTCGTGCTGACCGCCCGCTTCGACAATCTCGGCAAGGGCGCCTCCGGCGCGGCCGTGCAAAATCTCGGCCTCATGCTCGGCGTGGAGGTCGAGACCCGGCTGGCCGCAGCGGAATGAGCGGCCCGCTCTATCCCTTCGAGGGGAAATGGCCGGTCGTTGCCCCTGGTGCCTTCGTGGCGCCGACCGCGGCGGTGATCGGCGATGTCGAGATCGGCGAGGGGGCCAGCATCTGGTATCACTGCGTGCTGCGCGGTGACACCAACATCATCCGCGTCGGCCCGCGCAGCAATATCCAGGACGGCACGATCGTGCACGTCAACTCTGGCCGCGCGAGCGATGACAACTTCGCGGCGATCATCGGTGCCGACGTCACCATCGGCCATGCCGCGATCATCCATGCCTGTCAGCTTGCTGACCGGGCCTTTGTCGGTATGGGGGCGACCGTGCTGGATGGCGCGGTGATCGAGACGGGCGGCGTGCTCGCTGCGGGGTCGGTGCTGCCGCCTGGCAAGCGGATCGGTGCGCTTGAGCTTTGGATGGGTAATCCGGCCAAGCTGGTGCGCGTACTGAGCGAGGAGCAGCGCGCCGGCTTTGACCGTACCGCCCGCCATTACGTCGAGTTGTCGGGGCGGCATCGGGCGTCGCTGGGGGGCTAGCGCGGGCGGATTTGCCCGGCCGGCGATCTGGCCTAAACACTCCCGCGAGGCGCCCGGCCAGGAGATCCGTCGGGCTGCACCGCCATAGGAGCCGCCCCGATGCCCGCCGCCACCACCATCCCGGCCCTGCTTGCCGCCGGTCCGGCCGACCGCCCCGCGATCCGCGCGCCGGAGCGCCCGTCGCTCTCCTTTGCTGGGCTACACGCCCTGGCTGAGCGCACCGTCGCTGCGCTGAACGGCATCGGCATTGGCCGCGGTGACCGGGTGGCGATCGTGCTGCCCAACGGACCAGAGATGGCCGCGAGCTTCGTCGCCATTGCCTGCGGCGCCACCACCGCGCCGCTGAACCCGGCTTACAAGGACGACGAGTTCGAGTTCTACCTGAATGACCTGAAGGCCCGCGCCTTGGTCGTGCAGCAGGGTGTGGAGACGCCGGCCCGCGCGGTCGCGCAGCGCCTGGGCGTTGCCGTGCTTGAACTGATCCCCGGTGAGGCCGCGGGCAGCTTCACCCTGGCCGGCGGCACGCCTGGCGCCGCTGCGAAGCCCGGCATGGCAGAGGCCGGGGAGGTCGCGCTGGTGCTGCATACTTCCGGCACCACGGCGCGGCCAAAGATCGTGCCGCTGACGCATACCAATGTCACGGCCTCCGCCCACAACATTGCAACCACGCTACGGCTGTCAGAGGAAGATGCCTGCCTCAACGTCATGCCGCTGTTCCACATCCACGGGCTGATCGCGGCGACGCTCGCCTCGCTCGCCGGGGGTGGGGCGGTGATCTGCACCGGTGGGTTCAACGCGCTGCGCTTCTTCGGCCTGCTCGATGCTGAGCGGCCGAGCTGGTACACAGCGGTGCCCACGATGCACCAGACCATCCTGGCCCGCGCCGAGCGGAACAAGGAGATCATCGGCCGCGCACCGCTGCGCTTCATCCGCTCCTCCTCCGCCTCGCTGCCGGCGCAGGCGATGAAGGACCTGGCCGAGGTCTTCGGCGCGCCGGT
>CAITYE010000491.1 GCA_903896535.1 uncultured Paracraurococcus sp. | reverse complement strand
TGGCACGGCGATCTCCTCGGGTGGGCGAGGCGGCCAGTGGACACGCGACGGCGGCAATCAGCAATCGCGCCGGGTGAGGGGATTGGGCCACCGAAGGCCGTGTATAGTAACGGACTAGGTGAGCAACAAAAAACTACGAAAATTAAAAATCTTTATCGCAAAGAATTGGGGGTTCGTCAGATCAGATAAGTCAAATTTTCACGAGCGGCTGGCTTGCCCCAAAGAATTCACGAGCGGCTGGCTTGCCCCAAAGAATATCGTACGCCTACACTTTTTGTATGCGATTTCCCGAGCCCTATCTCCAGCTCCGGTTTTTCTTCCAGACCACGATCGTCATGATCCTGGGCTTACTGGGGCTTGTCGGGTTCCTCTGGTTCTCCCTGGCCCATACCACGGCCCGGGTTACCAAGAACGCCCGCACCGAAGCCATCCAGGAAGGCTTCGCCGTGGCGCGGGCGCTGGAGACCTCGATCCGGCAGAATATCGGCAATATCGACGCCACGCTGCGGATGGTCCAGGCGACCTATCGGCGCGATCCCCAGGCGCTTGACCTGGAGGAGTGGCGCCAGGCCCTCGCCGGCAGCACGGAAGGCGATCTTGATCTTGGACTGGTCAGCGCGGACGGGGCCTATCGCCTCGCCACGGCGCGGCGCATGGCGAACCCGTGGGATGCCAATGTGGCGGATCGGGCGGTGCTATCGGGCTCTGGGCAGTTCTGGGTCCATCTCAACTTGGCCAACAGTATCGGGGCGCGACCAGCCGAGGCGGCGAAGAATGCCCGGCCCTTTGACGTCGCCTCCACCTCGGCCGAGGTCGCGGTGCGCAAGCCGACTTGGGTCGCACAGTTCACCAAACCGCTGTACCGCCCGAGCGGGGAGGCTGATGGCTCGGTCGTCCTCTCGGCCGATCTCAGCTACCTGATTCGCGTGTTGGAGGGGGCGACACCGCATCGCGCTGTCGTCTCGCTGATCGGCCCGACCGGGCAGGTCTGGGGCCGGCAGCCGGCCGCTGAAGGCCTGCCGGGCGGCACCATCGGCAAGCCGGTCTCCGCTGTCGCCCTCGATGCCATGCGGGAGGGTGATTCGCGGGTTTTCGAACAGGATGCCCGCCTTTACCCCGGCTCCCGTCAGACCAGCCGTGTTCTCTATGTCTCGAAACGGGTCGGCGACACGCCCTTTTATGTGTTGCTGGGCTATAGCATCGATGATCGATTCAAGGTGCTGGACCGCAACCTGATGCGCACGATCTGGAGCGCGGTTGCGCTGACCGGCATCGCCCTCGCCCTGATTGCCCTGCTGGTCTACGTGCGCTTCCGCATGGGTCGGCTGGAGCTCCATCCGGACTGATCCCAGCGGCCAGAGGATTTAACCGCAGCTTTTTCTGGCCCTCAATCGCCGGGCGGACACCGCCGGTGTCCTGGGCTACGCGGCACTGGCCGCACCGCATCGCGCGTTAGAGCATGCTGCGTTCACATGCGTTCACGCAGCCCGCTCTAGCATTTTTTGGATCGCGCGATTCAGCGTTATCGGCGATTCCGCCTCAACGCATCGCGCTCTAGGAGCATGCTGCGTTCACATGCGTTCACGCAGCCCGCTCTAGCCTATGTTGGATCGCGCGATTCAGCGCCTTCGGCGATCCCGCCTCAACGCATCGCGCGCTAATCCAGCCGGATGCCGAGCCGCTCGACCATCGCCTTTTCGTAGACCGCCCGTTCTGCGATGAAGCGGGTGTAATCGGCGGTGTTCAGATACTGCTTCGGCATGTCGAACTGGCCGCGCACCGCCGTGTTCGGCGCCCCGTCCAGTGCCGCCTTGAAGGCCGCGTGCAGCGTCGCGACAATCTCCGGGTCCATGCCGCGCGGGCCGGAGATGCCATAGGGGCTGGTCACCACCATGTCGTAGCCCAGCTCCTTCAAGGTGGGCGTTGCCGGCAGCCGCGGCACCCGCTCCTCGGTCCAGACGCACAGCGCGCGCATCGAACCGGCTTCGACCTGCGGCACCCAGACGCTGCTATCGGCGATGCAATCCGTGGTGCTGGAGAGCACGGCGGTCATCCCCTCCGACGAGCCGCGGAAGGGAACATGGGTGAACTGCACCTTCTCCCGCTCCGCCAACTCCTCCATCGCCAAATGGTTGGTGGTGGCGATACCGCTGGTGGCGAAGGTCAGCTCGCCTGGCTTGGCGCGGGCGGCGGCGATGAACTCGGCCCAATTCCGCCACGGCGCGTCGGCCTTCACCGCCACCCCGTACATCCACCCGCAGACCCGCATGATCTGGGTGAAATCGGTCGTCGCGTCCCATTGCGGCTGCTTCACCAGGAAGGGCCGGCGCACGACGGACAGGTGCATCTGGCCCAGCGTGTAGCCATCGGGCTTGGCGCTGGCCAAGGCCAGCGCGTGCAGGGTGCCGGACGCACCGGGCCGATTCTCAAGCACGATCGGCTGGCCCAGGGTCTTCTGCGCTTCCTCGCACAATGAGCGCAGCTGCACGTCTGAGGAGGAGCCCGCTGTCCAGGGGACGTAGAAGCGGATCGGGTGGTTCGGAAAGCGCCCCTGGCTGAGCGCCGGCATGGCCAGTGTGGCGCCGGCCAGCGCCATGGCGGCGCGGCGGCCGAACTCCGGCTGCGGCATCGTTTCTCTCCCTGTCGTCGGCGGCAATGTGGCCCTTCCCGACCGCCCGTAGAAGCCCCGCTATCCCGCTTGCGCCCCGCCTGCTTCGGCGGCAGGGTCCGGCCGCATTTCCTGGGACGGATCTTCGCTATGGCTGAAAGCTTCGATCTGATCGTTATCGGTGCCGGGCCGGGCGGCTATGTCTGCGCCATCCGGGCTGCCCAGCTCGGCATGAAGGTGGCCTGCGTTGAAAAGCGGGCGACGCTCGGCGGCACCTGCCTCAATATCGGCTGCATTCCCTCCAAGGCGCTGCTGCAATCCTCCGAACGCTTCTCTGAGGCGAGCCACAAGCTCGCTGAACATGGCGTGCTGGTCAGCGGCGTGCAGCTCGACCTCGCCCGCATGCAGGCGCGCAAGGCGGAGGTGGTCGGCGCCAATGTGAAGGGGGTCGAGTTCCTGTTCCGCAAGAACAAGGTCACCTGGCTGAAAGGGGCGGGGAAGATCCTGGCCCCCGGGCAGGTCGAGGTGGCCGGCGAGGTCCATGCCGCCAAGCATATCGTCATCGCCACCGGGTCCGACAGCACGCCGCTGGCCGGCGTGCCGGTCGATGAGCGGCGGATCGTCACCTCAACCGGGGCGCTGGAGCTGGAGCGGGTGCCGAGGCATCTGGTGGTGATCGGCGGCGGCGTCATTGGCCTCGAACTCGGCAGCGTCTGGCGGCGCCTGGGCGCGGAGGTGACGGTCATCGAATATCTCGACCGCCTGATCCCCGGCATGGATGCCGAGCTGGCGAAGCAGCTGGAGCGCGTGTTGGCGCGCCAGGGCCTGACGTTCAAGCTGAAGTCGAAGGTGACCGGCGCCACGGCCGATGCGGAGGGGGTGACCCTGACGGTCGAGCCCGCCGCCGGCGGCGCGGCGGAGACGCTGCGCGCCGATACGGTGCTGCTGGCGATCGGCCGGCGGCCGCATACCGAGGGGCTGGGCTTGGTCGAGCTCGGCGTGGCGCAGGATGCCCGCGGGCGGGTGGTCACCGACGCGCATTTCGCCACCAATATCCCCGGCATCTTCGCCATCGGCGATGCGATCGCCGGCCCGATGCTGGCCCACAAGGCCGAGGAGGAAGGGGTGGCGCTGGCCGAACTCCTGGCCGGGCAGGCGGGCCATGTGAACTACGGCGCGGTCCCGTCGGTGATCTACACCTGGCCCGAGGTCGCCGCGGTGGGCGCCACCGAGGAGGAGCTGAAGGCCGCCGGCACCGCCTACAAGACCGGCAAATTTCCCTTCACCGCCAATGGCCGGGCGCGGGCGATGGGCGATGTCGATGGCTTCGTGAAGATCCTGGCCGATGCCAAGACCGACCGGGTGCTGGGAGCGCATATCCTCGGCCCCGATGCCGGGACGCTGATCGCCGAGATTGCCCTGGCGATGGAATTCGGGGCGAGCGCGGAGGACGTGGCACGCACCTGCCACGCCCATCCGACGCTGAACGAGACGGTGAAGGAAGCCGCGCTGGCCGTGGCTGGACGGGCGCTGCACATCTGAGCCCCGCCGCCAGCGCCGTGCAGATCAGGAAATCTAAGCTTGCTGCCGGCGATGGTGGGGCCGAACCGCCCGCTTCCAG
>CAITYE010000490.1 GCA_903896535.1 uncultured Paracraurococcus sp. | reverse complement strand
CCCAGCGTGGGGTGAAGCGGCCCACCAAATCATTGGCGTGTGGTGCGTGCCAGACGGTACCATCCGTCTGGCACGCACCACTAGCGCGGCTCCTGCCGGCGGATCAGCAGGTCGCTATGCGGCAGGCCTAGCGTCGCCTCCGGGCTGAGGGGGCTGAGCTCCCCGGCCGGTTCGATGCGCCAGAAGCGGAAGCCCTGCCCATGAAGCCAGGCGACGAAGGCGCCGAGATCGGCCCGCGCCGTCATCATCCCGACCGACCATTCGGTGATGATGGAAAGCTCCGGCGAACGGACGATCAGCGCCGCCCCACCGCGCAGCGCCAGGGGTTCGCCGCCTTCGATATCCAGGCGCAGCAGTTGGACGGGCGGGCCGGCTTCGGCGAACAGGTGATCGAGGGTGGTGGCTGCCACCTGCTGCTTCACCGAATAGGTCGCGTGATAGCTGCTCGCCTGCTGAAAGCTGGGTGGGGCGATATTGCCGCTGCCGAAGTGGTCCGGCTCCTGCGCCAGTTCGACAGTGCCGATGTGGTCGCTGATGGCGCAGTGGTGCAGTTGGACAAACTGGTTGAGGCCGTTGATGAACAGGGTGGCCCGCAACAGCGGGATGAGTTGGGGATTGGCTTCGATGGCTTGCACCGTGCCAAGGGGCCCGACCGTCCGCGCCAAGGCCAGCGTGTGGTAGCCGATATTGGCACCGATATCGATTGCCCGGCCGCCCGGCGGTGTTTGCCGCAGGATCGCCTGCTCCACATGGGGCTCCCAGGTGCCGCTGGCATAAAGATGTGGGGCGATGTCGATGTCGCCAGGCGGCACGAAGATCCGCTGGTGCCGATGGGTGAAGGTCAGCACGCGATCGCCCAGGAAGATGGTCGCGGGTCTGGTCATGCCGAAGACGCTGGCCAAGCCTGCCGCGGCGACGCTCGGCGGCTCCTGCAGCCGCGCCTGGGCGAAGCGGGCTGCGAACTCCTCACTGCCGATGAAGGCCGCGATCAGCGCCTGCCGGTCGGCATGGCCGAACTCCAGATGCCCCTGCGTCTCCATGGCGTCAGGTGAGCGGCCGAGCAGGGTGCGATAGGCGGCGATGATCTCATCGGCGGTTACGGTCATGTGCGTGCGGTCCCTGTCACCTGTTATGGTCGTCGCGGCCGGCCCGCCGGGCAAACCCGGCACTCTTTCAGCCCTGACGGAAAAACCGCAAGGTGATCCAGCGACCGCGCGTATAGTTGAGACCGCTGAGCTCCCCGAGCGGCTGCGGCACAAAGCCCAGCGCCGCCGCCATGGCCTGGAAATCGCCCAACGCGCGATCGCCCACCGCGACCACCCGCCCAGGGCCGGCGCCCAGGAACTCCGCCGCCGCCCCGCCGGTCGGGAGCAGCTTCGCCTCACCGCCGATGGCGAACAGCACGGACGGCTCGGCATGGCTGGTGATGCCGAAATCCCGCGCCGGCAACCCAGGGGCCTGTGCTGCGAGCAGGGTGGCGATACGGGGGGCGATCCAGATCGGGCTCAAGCGGGGCGCGATGCCTTCCAGCACCGCGGCATAGAGCGGAATGGCCAGGATGGCGGCGTAAAAGCCCGCCTGCCCCCAATCGCCGCGCCCGTTACCGATCGCCCGCAGCACCGCCCAGGCCAGGACCGCCGCCGCCGGCAGCGCCAACAACCCGGCCAGCGGCGGAAACGGCAGCAGCAGGAAACCGGCGAGATTGCCCAGGATCGCCAGCCCGACGGCGACGGCAATCAGCACAAAGAGCGCAAAGCCGCGCCACCAGCGGGGCGGCATCCAGCGCAGCGGGTCCATCGCCCAGGCGGCGCCGAGCAGGAACAGCGCCGGAAACAGCGGCAGCACATAATGCGGCAGCTTGGTGGGTACCGCTTCGAAGACCAGCCAGCTCGGGACCACCCAGGCCAGCAGGAAGCGAGTTCGGGGTAGCGTCCGCTCCCGCCAGATCGCGGGCAGCGCGAGCAGCACGAGAAAGGCCCCGGGGAAGGCGGTGATGCCGAAGGTCCCCAGGTAAAGGCCGGGCGGCCCGCCGTGCTTCTCCTCCCCGCTGCCGATCTTCGCCAGCATGTCGCCGCCCACGGATTGCTGAAAGAACCGGCCTTCCGTGGCAATGCCGATGGCGATGAACCACGGCGCCGCGGCCAGGATCATCAGCGGCACGCCCCAGCCCGGCCGCAAGGCCCGGAACCAGGGGGCGCCGCGATCGGCGATCGCCAGGGTGATGCCGGCCAGCAGTGGCACCATGGGGCCGACCGGTCCCTTGAGCAGCGCGGCGCCGCCCAGCAGCAGCCAGAAGCCCGCCGCCTGACGCGCGCTGAAGTGGCCCGGACGCAGATAGGCCTGTCCGAACAGCCCCATGGCGGCGGTGACGCAGGCCAACAGGGCCGCGTCAGTCTTGGCGATGTGCACCTCGGCGACCACGACCATGGCGGCGGCCAGCAGCGCCGCGGCCAGGCAGGCCGGCCGGCGCCCGACCAGGGTGCGGCCCCAGTGAAAACAGGCCTGCACGGCAAGCAGCGCACCGAGCAGGGAGGCGAGGCGATAGGCCCAGATATCCCCGCGCCCGCCGAGGCCCGTCGCCTCAAGCGCATGCACCGCCGCGGCTTGCAGCCAGTAGATGCCGGCGGGCTTCTTGTTCCGCTCCTCCGCGCCGAGCCGGATATGGACGTAGTCCCCGGTTTCGACCATTTGCCGACTTGCCTGCGCGAAGCGTGCCTCGTCGCGGTCGGTCGCTGGGATGCTGAAGAAGCCGGGCAGCCAGAGCAGCAGGCAGAGCAGCAGCAGGGCGAGCCGCGGCCTGCGTCCCGCCGCCTCACTGAGCGAAGCGAGCCCCACCGGCGGGCGATCTCCGAGCGGCTTTCCCATCCGGTCGCACTAGCACGCGGGGCGGGGTGGGACCATAAACCGCCGGCCCATGGCCCAAGCCCCGCCGAACCCTGCCCGTCGCGCCGCCCTTGCCCTGCTAGAGGGGGTGATGCAGCGGCATCGCCCGCTGGAAGAAGCGCTCGATGCGCTGCCGATGCATGGCCGGCCGCATCGCGTGCGTGCCGCTGGCGAGGCGCGTCCCGGCGCCGCGCTCGCGCCGCGCGACCGGGCCGCCGGGCATCGGATCGCCGCCATGGTGCTGCGCCGGGCCGGCAGCCTAGATGCCGTGCTGGAGCCGTTGCTGCGCCGTGAGCCGCCGCCCACCGTGCGCAACGCGCTGCGGATCGGCGCGGCGGAGCTGTTGTTGCTGGCGACCCCGGCCCATGCCGCGGTGGCGAGCGCGGTCGATCTGGTCCCGGCGCCTTTCGCTGGTCTGGTCAATGCGGTGCTGCGGAAGATCGCCACCGGCGGCGCGGCGCTGCTGGAAGGGCTGGATGCCGAGCGGCTGGATACCCCCCCCTGGCTCTGGAGCGCCTGGCACGCCGGCTATGGCGATGCGGTACGGATGATCGCTGCGGCGCATCGCCTGGAGGCGCCGCTCGACCTGACCATCAAGCCTGGGGCGGCGGCACCGCCGGGCGGCGTGGCCCTGCCGACGGGCAGCTGGCGCTATCCCGCCGGGACGCGGGTGACCGAGTTGCCCGGTTTCGATGCTGGGGATTTCTGGGTGCAGGACGCCGCGGCCGCCTTGCCGTCGCGCCTGCTGGCGCCCCGCCCGGGGGAGCGCATTGCCGATCTCGGGGCCGCGCCAGGCGGCAAGACCGCCCAACTCGCCGCCGCCGGCGCCCTGGTGACGGCGGTGGAGCGCGATCCGCAACGGGCCCGCCGGCTGGCCGAAAATCTGGCGCGGCTGCGGCTGGAGGCGACGCTGGTGGAGGCGGATCTGCACCAATTCATCGCCGCCGAACCCTTCGATGCGGTGTTGCTGGATGCGCCTTGCACGGCGACCGGCACCATGCGCCGGCATCCCGACCTGCCCTTCCTGAAGCGCGCGCGCGACATCCCGGCGATGGCCGAGCTGCAATCCGCCATGCTGCGTGAGGCGGCGCGCTTGCTCGCGCCCGGCGGGCGTCTCGTCTTCGCCACCTGCTCCTTGCAGCCGGAGGAGGGTGAGGCGCAGGTGCCCGTGGCGGCCGCGGCGGGGCTGGTCCTCGATCCCGTGCGGCCGGAGGAGTTGCCCGGCCTGACGGAAGCCATTTCGGCCAATGGCACGGTGCGGACCCGGCCTGATTTCTGGCCGGAATTGGGCGGGCTGGACGGCTTCTTTATCGCCCGTTTCCGCCGCCCGGGCTGACCCGCGCCGCGTCTGCCCATTGCGCCCGGTGGCGCCTGGGGTTCACACTCTGCCAACCGCATGGCCGGGGCAGGGAAGGGACACGACAACCGATGCATGACATCGTCATTCGCGGCGGGACCATCGTCGATGGGACCGGCGCTGAGCGCTATACTGGCGACATCGCCATCGATGGCGACCGGATCGCCCAGGTCGGCGGCAAGGCCGGGCCTGGCAAACGCGAGGTCAAGGCCGAAGGCCGCCTTGTTGCCCCGGGCTGGGTGGATGTGCACACGCATTACGATGGTCAGGCCACCTGGGACCCGGTGCTCGCCCCCTCCTCCTGGCATGGCGCGACCACGATCATGTTCGGCAATTGCGGCGTCGGCTTCGCGCCGGTGCGGCCGCGGCACCATCAGGCGCTGATCGACCTGATGGAAGGGGTCGAGGACATCCCCGGCATTGCCTTGGCTGAGGGGTTGAAGTGGGACTGGGAGAGCTTCCCGGAATATCTCGATGCCCTGGCGCGCCTGCCGCGCACCATCGATATCGCAGCCCAGGTCGCGCACCACCCGTTGCGCGTCTTCGCCATGGGCGAACGCGCGATCAACCGCGAGCCCGCGACCGCCGCGGATATCGAACTGATGGGCCGGCTGACCGAGGAGGCGCTGCGGGCCGGCGCCTTCGGCTTCACGACCAGCCGGACCGACCAGCACAAGACCCCGGACGGTGACCTGGTGCCTGGCCGCTTCGCCGAGCATGAGGAGTTGCTGGCGATCGGCCGTGCCATGGGCCGGGCCGGGCGCGGCGCCTTCGGCATGCTCTCCGACTTCGAGGACGAGGCCGCCGAGTTCGGCTGGCTGCGGCAAGTGGCGAAGGACAGCCACCGGCCGGTGTGGTTTCTGCTGACCGACCGCAGCTACGACCCGCAGCGCTGGCGGCGGCTGATGGATGGCGTGCGTGCGGCGCGGCGGGATGGCTTGGCGCTCTCGGCCCAGGTGGCGGGTCGGCCGGTCGGGCTGATCCTCGGCCTCACCACCTCGCTCAACCCCTTCGCTTTGCGTGAGGGTTTTGCCGATCTCGCCAAGCTCTCGCCAGCCGAACAGCTGGCCCGTCTGCGCGACCCGTCGGTGCGCGCGGCGATCCTGGCGCAGGAGGCCTCGCCCCGGTTGATGGACGTGCTGCCGCCGCTATCGCGGCAGATCGCGACGCGTTGGGACCGCATGTACGACCTGGGCGGTGTGCCCGATTACGAACCGCCGCCCGAGAAGAGCATCGCCGCGCTGGCCGCCAAGACCAATCAGAGCCCGCAGGAATATTGCTACGATTTCCTGACCGGCGGCGATGGCTCTCGCATGCTCTATTTCCCGGTCACCAACTACGTCCATGGCGACCTCGAAGTGGTGCGGGAGATGATTACCGACCCGCACACGCTGCTCGGCCTTTCCGACGGCGGGGCGCATTGCGGCGTGATCTGCGATGCCTCGATGAACACCACCATGCTGACCCATTGGGTGCGCGACCGCAGCCGCGGCGA
Source organism: uncultured Paracraurococcus sp. (assembly GCA_903896535.1). Lineage (GTDB taxonomy): Bacteria > Pseudomonadota > Alphaproteobacteria > Acetobacterales > Acetobacteraceae > CAITYE01. The sequence goes on along the minus strand of CAITYE010000490.1, from coordinate 8,467 downwards.
TCGCCTGCCGCTGGAATTCGTGATCCGGCGCCAGACCAGCGAGAACGCCGACTTCTTTGGCTTCAACGATCGTGGACGCCTCGCGGTCGGCAAGAAGGCAGATGTCAACGTGATCGATTTCGACGCGCTGGCGCCTCACCATCCGGAGATGATCTACGACCTGCCGGCCGGCGGGCGACGACTGGTACAGCGGGTCGATGGCTATGACATGACCATCTGCTCGGGCACGCCGATCTTCGAGCAGGGCGTCGAGACCGGCGCGCGGCCGGGCAAGCTGGTGCGGGCGGGGTGAGTGTCGGCGGGGGCTCTGCCCCCACGGCCCCGCTGGGGACCGGACCGGTCCCCGGACCCCTTCAGGAAGCTATTGAAGCCGGGAGAGGCCCCTAGAGCGCGATGCGTTGAGGCGGAATCGCCGATAACGCTGAATCGCGCGATCCAACACATGCTAGAGCGGGCTGCGTGAACGCATGTGAACGCAGCATGCTCTAAAGGGTCGCTCCCGGCTTCGATGATTCTTGGGGTCCAGGGGCCTTTCGGCCCTCGGCAGGGGGGAGAGGGGATCGGACGCACTGCGCCCGATCGTCCCCCTCGTCACCCAAGCCCGCACCGCGCTAGCCTGCCGCCATGCGCCAGCTCCACCTCAACCTCTTCATCCATGGCCGCGGCCATCACGAGGCGGCCTGGCGGCATCCGAATGCCTCGCCGTTGCCGCTCGAGGACATCACCTATTACGTCGAGATGGCGCAGCGCGCCGAGCGCGGCTTGTTCGACAGCATCTTCTTCGCGGATCAGTTGGCGCTCGGCCCCGACGTGGCGCAGGCGCCGCGCACCTGGCTGGAGCCGGTCACGACGCTGGCGGCGCTTGCCATGGCGACGACCCACATCGGGCTGATCGCGACCTGCAGCACGACCTATACCGAGCCCTACAATCTGGCGCGGCAATACGCGACGATCGACCACATCAGCCGCGGCCGCGCCGGCTGGAATATTGTCACCTCCTGGCTGGCGACGGCGGCCGGGAATTTCGGCGATGCGCCGCCGCTCGACCACGCGGCGCGCTACGCGCATGCCGAGGAGTACATGCAGGTGGTCTCCGGCCTCTGGGATTCCTGGGGCCCGGATGCCGTGCTGGATGACCGTGAGCAGGGCGCCTATGCCCGCGACGATCGCATCCGTCCGATCGACTTCAAGGGCGAATACTACCAGGTTCAGGGCCCGCTGAACCTGCCGCGCGGGCCGCAGGGCCGGCCGGTCTTCGTGCAGGCCGGCTCGTCGGAGACCGGCAAGCGCTTCGCCGCGCGCCATGCCGAGGCGGTCTTCACCGCGCAGATGGAGAAGGCGACGGCGCGTGACTTCCACGCCGAGCTCAAGGCGCTGGCGGCGGGCGAGGGCAGGGCGCCCGACCAGGTGCTGGTGCTGCCTGGCCTCTCCCCGGTGATCGCCGGAACGGAGGCGGAGGCCGAGCGAATTATGCGCGAGCTGAATGACCTCAGCGACCCGGAGGTTGGCCGCAAGCGCCTGTCGGGCCGGTTCGGCGGGCACGACTTCTCTCACCTGCCACTCGACAAGCCGCTGTCGCCCGAGGATTTCCCCGACCCTGAGACTGTGCAGGCGGCGCGCAGCCGGACCGAGGTGATCATCGGCCTCGTGCGGCGCGAGCGGCCGACCTTGCGGCAACTGCTCGGCTATCTCGCCGGCGCGCGCGGGCACTACGTCACCGCCGGCACACCCGAGCGCGTCGCTGACCTGATCGAGGATTGGTTCACGGATGGCGCGGCCGACGGCTTCAACCTGATGCCGCCGGTGCTGCCGGGCATGCTTGATCTCTTCATCGAGCAGGTGGTGCCGGTCCTGCAGCGCCGCGGCCTGTTCCGCACGGAATACACGGCGACGACGCTGCGCGGCCATTACGGGCTGGCCCCGCCGCCCACGCGCTGGGCCTAGAGCGCGATGCGTTGAGGCGGAATCGCCGAAGGCGCTGAATCGCGCGATCCAACACATGCTAGAGCGGGCTGCGTGAACGCATGTGAACGCAGCATGCTCTAGAGCGCGATGCGTTGAGGCGGCATCGCCGAAGGCGCTGAATCGCACGATCCAACAAATGCTAGAGCGGGCTGCGTGAACGTATGTGAACGCAGCATGCTCTAGCGCGGCGGTTTGCCCTGTGGGGGTTGCAAGCAACGATTCCCCAGACCGTGCAGCGCTACAGACTGGCCGTCCTGCCAAGGAATACTTCTGATGCCCAGCGCCCAGTCGGCCCGCAACGCCTTGAACCGGGCGCTCCGCGAGAAGGGCTAGTCGCTCCGGCCCGAGCAGACCCATATTCCGCGCGAGGGCAAGATCCGCATGGCGGAGCTGATGCTCATCGCCGGCTACCGGGTGACCATGCCGCACAACCCTGACATGCTCGGGTACCGCGACGCGGACTGAGCGCTGGAGCAGCTGATGCACTGCTTCGGCGATGCCGCCGCACCGGACAGGCGCTACCGCCAGCTATGCGCAGGCTTATAGCCTAGCACCGCCTGCGCCCGTTCGATCGACAGCAGCGTGCCGTGCTCGGCCAGCTGGCCCTTGATCGGCACGTTGGGGAAATGCGCCGCCATCAGCTCCCGGCTCGGCTTCAGCATCACCGTATCGGCGGCGGCGATGGTGAAGGCATCGCACCCCGGCACATCGGCTTCCAGGGATAGCCGGCAGGCCTGCCCGACATCGCGCGCATCGACCCAACTCCAGAGGTTCCAGCGGCGCAGCGTCTCATCCAACTGCCAGTCGGGGATCTGGGCGTAGTCGGGCTGTTCGAGGATGTTGGAGATCCGCAAGGCGACGAAGCGGGTGTCCGGATTCCAGCGGTGCATCTCCCGCGCCATCTCCTCAGACAGCGACTTGGCCAGCGCGTAGCCGCTCTCGGGCACCAGCGGATGATCCTCCGTCACCGGGGCGAATTGCGGCGGGTTGCGGGTCAGCGGCAGGCCGTAGGTGGTCTCGGAACTCGCCCAGACCACGCGCGTGCAGCCGGCCAGCGTGGCGGCCGAGAAGACGTTGTAGGTGGAGATCAGATTATTCTGGAACGTCACCGCATCCGGGGCGAGGCCAGGCGCGGGGATGCCCGCCAGATGGATCACCGCGAAGGGCTTGCCGAGGGGATCGCGTCGGCGATCGAGCGTGCCCGCCATCCGCTGCGCGCATTCCAGGGCTTGGCCGAAATCCGTCAGATCGGCCCGCATGAAATGGCAAAGCTGTTCGGTCGGCGCCTGGGCATCGGCGTTGAGCACGCGATAGCCATGCGCCAGGAGTTCGCGGATCGCGGCGCGCCCGGCTTTCCCGCTGCCGCCGGTGACAAGAACGTTCTTGGTCATTTCAGTGCCTCGCCAGAAAAGCCAGCACGCTGGCATTGACCCGCGCCGGATCGTCGAAGATCAGCGAATGCGTCGCCTCCGGGATGTCGACGCGTTCGCAGTGGGCGATCGCGCCTTGCAGCGCTGTTGCCACGGTCTTGAAGCCGGGCTGGGTCGCCGCGCCGATCACCAGCAGGGTCGGCGCCGTGATCTTCGCTGCGGCGGCGCGGGAATAGCGGCTGCGTTTTTCGTGGATCTGGCCAAGTAGCGTGGTGGCGTTGTCGAGGCTGAGCATCTGCCGGACTTTTGGCCGCCGCTCCCAGGCGCCGGCGCCGCTGGTATGTTCGGCGATCCGGCGCACCCCCGCCTCATGCTCGCCCTTGCCGACCAACGCCGCGGCTTCGCCGAAGACGCCGGCCTGCTGTCCGGTGGGCGCTGGGCTGCCACCCAGCGATTCGTCGATTTCCCCGCCCGGTTCGATCAGCACCAGGGCGCGGACCAGTTCCGGATGCCGCTCGGCCACGCGGAAGGCGATATGGCCGCCGCGCGAATGGCCACAAAGATAGGCCGGCCCGGTACCGAGGGCGCGGATGAAGGCGGCCACATCCGCGACATGCCGGTCGATGGTGAAGTCGCCGCCCTCCCGCCAGGTATCGGGCCAGGTATGGCGCATGGAGAGCGACAGGACATGATACTGCGCCGCGAAGGGCTGCATCTGCTCCGCCCAGACCCGTTGATCGCCAAGCGTGCCATGCACCAGCACCAGGGGGGCTCCGGTCCCCGCCTCGGCATAGCTCAGCGGATAGCCCTCGATATCGCGTGTTGGCATGACTGTCCTCATCCCTTGGGGCCAGGATGCGCCCCCGCCCCCCTGGTCGCCAAGCCTTGGCGCCTTACATCCCTTGTATGCACCGTCGTTCGCTCCTCGCCCTGGCTCCCGGTACCGCGCTGGCGCAGGCGCCGGCGGTCGATCTCGCGCTTGTGCTCGCGGTCGATGCCTCCGGCTCAATCGATGCCGATGAGTTCCGCTTGCAGCGGGAGGGCTATGCCGAGGCGCTAACCCATCCGAGCGTGCTGGCGGCGATCCAGGGTAAGGCGCAGGGCGCGATCGCGGTGGCGATGGTCGAATGGGGTGCGCCGGCGGCCGCGGTGACGGTGGTCGGCTGGCATCGTGTCAGCGATGCCGCCTCCGCCCAGGCGTTGGCCGCTGCGGTGCTGGCCGCCGAGCGCAGCCCGCAGAGCTGGAACGCCATCGGCGATGCGCTGGCCCATTGCACCGCGCTGCTGCTGGCCGCCCCCTTCAGGGCGACGGAGCGGGTGATCGATCTGTCGGGCGATGGGCCGGATATGCGCTCGCGGATCGAGGCGGCGGCGGCGCGCGATGCGGCGGTCGCCGCGGATATCCAGATCAATGCCCTGGCGGTGGCGACGGCCGGGCAGGTGACTCGCTTCGGCGAGCCGCTGGCCGAGACCTATCGGCGCGAGGTGATCGGCGGCCCTGGCGCCTTTGTGGTCAGCGCCGAGGATCGGCGCGACATCGCCCGCGCGCTCCGCGCCAAGCTGGTGCGGGAGATTGCCTGAAGCGCGGGACGGCGGCGGGCGTGGGTGCTCAGGTATTGGGCGCGGTATGGGTTGAAAGGCAGCCCTTCATGAAGGCCTTCCGCGGATCGCCATGCATGTCCTTCTCGCGTGCCTCGGCATTGCAGCGCTGCATCCGCTCATGCGCTGCGAGCTGCTTCGGGCTGGGCGGCTTCTTCGCTTTGGCGGCGCTTTCGGGCGCCGGGATGGTGGCCGCGCTGGTCAGGGTGGAGAGCGCCGGGGTCGGGCTGGCGGGCGCGGGCGTTGTGGGCCGGGTTTGGGCCAGGACGCCGGCGGGCCACAGCAGGGCGGCGGCGAGGAGGGCGACGGGACGCAACATGGCTCTCTCCAAAATTGTCTACGATAGACTAAATAACAATCTCGGCTAAGGACTGCAAGACTTTCCCGCCCGGGCATGCCGCTTGCTAACCTCGGCCTGTCGTAGCCCCGGAGAGCCGATCCCGATGGAACCCAGCCTCGTCCTTCCCATGATGGAGATGATCCGCGCCTGGAGCGGCGTTAGCGTGCCCAATGCCGCTGCGCGGCATGGCCTTGCCGATCACCTCGCCCTGATCGCCGAACTCGAAGCGCTGCGTGGCAGCATGGTTTTCGAGGATGAACCGAGCGGCTTCGAGGCTGCGCTGCGCGATTGCCAGGAGCCCGCCCGATGAACGCGCCGATCAGCAGCAGCGACCTCACCGCCCTTTCGATGACCGAGGCCGCCGATGCCTTCGCCCGTGGCGAAGTTGCGGCGGAAGCCCTGGTGCACGCCAGCCTCGATCGCATCCGTGCGCTGGATGGCAAGGTAAACAGCGTCATTCGGCTGGAAGGCGATGCCGCGCTCGCCGCTGCCCGGGCGCAGGATCAGGCGCGGAGCGCGGGCCGTCCGCTCGGCAAGCTCGCCGGTGCGCCGATGATGCACAAGGACATGTACTACCGGGCCGGGCAGGTCACCACCTGCGGCTCCAAGATCCGCCGCGACTTCCGCCCGACGGTGACGGCGACCGTGCTCGACCGGCTCGATGCCGCCGGGGCGATCGATATGGGCACGCTGAACATGGCGGAGTTCGCGCAGAACCCGACCGGCCATAACCGGCATTTCGGCGACTGCCACAATCCCTGGAACCTGGCCTATTGCACGGGCGGGTCGTCCTCCGGTTCGGGTGCCGGTGTGGCGGCGCGGTTCTTCACCGCCGCCCTCGGCTCGGATACCGGCGGGTCGATCCGCCTGCCGGCGACGCTCTGCGGTGTCACCGGCCTCAAGGCGACGCAGACCCGGGTGTCGCGCCATGGCGTCATGCCGCTTTCCTTCTCCGCCGATAATGTCGGGCCGCTGGTGCGCACCGCACGCGATGCGGCGCGGTTCATGGCGGTGATCTCCGGGCACGACCCGAAAGACCCGACCAGCGCGCGAGAGGCGGTGCCGGATTATGAGGCAGCGCTGACCGGCAGCCTGAAGGGCCTGAAGGTCGCGGTTTGCGAGACCTATTTCTGCGAGGGCGCGGACCAGCCTGTGCTGGCCGCCTTTGAGGCGGCGCTGGCCGCCATGCAGGCGGCGGGCGCCAGCATCACCCGGGTCAAGGCGCCCAGCCTGAAGGCGATCAACGCCTATACCGCCATGGTCAGCCGGGTGGAGGGGGCAGCGATCCATGCCAACTGGATGCGCGAATATCCCGCTGATTACGCCATCCACCTCAGCGCGCGGCTGTTCGGCGGTTACGCCATGCCCGGGCATCTTTATGTGGAAGGCTTGGCGCGGCGGGGCCCCTTGCTGCGGCAATTCGTGGCCGAGGCCCTGACCGGCTTCGACGTTGTGGCGACGCCCACCGTGAAGACCCAGGTGCCGACGCTGGCCGAGACTGACATCGACGCCGATACGGCGAATTGGCACCGCTTCATGGCGGTGTCCGCCAATACCCGGCCGTTCAACTACCTCGGCCTGCCCACCATCAGCATCCCCTGCGGCTTCGACGATCGGGGCTTGCCGGTGGGCTTGCAGCTTGCGGCGCGGCCCTTCGCCGAGGCGACAGTGCTGCGCGCGGCCGATGCCTATCAGCAGATCACCGATTGGCATCGCCGCGCGCCGAAGCTGTAAGCGGCGCGTGATCCCTGCCGCACCCCCTTACCTGGGGGCGGCAGGGCGGGTGTCCCGGATTGCCCAGATGAGGGCCACTCTGCTGGTCCCAATCGGCGAAGCTTCGGCAGACCATCTGGGTCATTCCGGCTAATATTGCGCTACTGGTGCGCGCCAGACGGATGGTACCGTCTGGCACGCACCACGAGCCATTGATTTGGTGGGCCAATTCACCCGACGCTGGGGTACCAAGCGTCGGGATCGGACCACCAGGATCACCAAAGCGGGGCAGGTCACCACTTGTGCCGCCCGGGGGTATGGACCTGCTTGCCGGTGTGCCCGCCCGGGCCGTCGCCCAGATGGCAGATCGTAAGACATTGCTGGACACAGGCACTCACCGTATCGATGGACTTCTTGAAGGCCCAGCGCGTTTCGACCGATCTCTCGGTCCGGCCGTGGCGGTCGGTCATGACAACGATGCTGCTGCGCGGCACCAGGTTGGAATATTCCAGGCCGATCTGGTCGGCCGCGGCTTCGGCGTAAAGCCTGCGCGTCACCACCGCCAACCCCATCAGGCTGCCGATTGGCGACCGTTCCACCGCCTGGCGAAATGCCGCCAGGAAGCCTTCGGCGACAGCGCCCTGGCCCAGCCGCTCCGTAGCCAGCGGATCGGTCGTGTATTCCAGCGGCGCGAAGCCCTCGTCGCGCAGTGCCCAGACCGTCGGCACCGCCTGGTTCCAGACGCTGCGCGCCCCAGTCGGGCCGGTGCAGAGCGCATCCTGGCCTTGGAACACGATTGGGGTCTCGATCATCCGTTCCCCGGCGGCGCAATCCATGTGCTTGTGCAACAGCGACACGCCGAACCGATCCTGCATGTCATGGGCCACTAAGATATCGGCGGCTTCCAGCAGGAAGGCATCAAGTGCGCCGCCCGCCCGCACGCTGCGGTCGGCATCCTCGACTGCGCCAAGGCTGTTGTAGAGTGCGGCGTCGAAACGCCCCGCAAGCCCATTCGGTGTCATTCTGTGGCCTCCTTCTGGCGTGCCGCGACAGCCCCGGACTGGCTGCCCAGCCGTCTGCACCATGAGCCGATGGGTGAGCCCTTGGGTCACACGAAGGCGGTCACGACGCGAAAGTGACTTCGGACGATCTTTTATGCATACTGGTTTCGATGGGATGACGCCGCGACCGCGGCGCAAGGGGGCTGATCATGGCGAAGCTGACGATCAACGGTCGGGTGCATGAGGTTCAGGCCGATCCCGACACGCCGCTGCTCTGGGTGATCCGCGAGCAGATCGGCCTGACGGGCACGAAATACGGCTGCGGCATCGCGCAATGCGGGGCGTGCACCGTCCATATCGATGGCCAGGCCATCCGCTCCTGTGCCGTGACCCTTTCGACCGTGACGGAGGGGCAGAAGATCACGACCATTGAAGGGCTCTCGCCCGATGGCGTGAGCCACCCCATCCAGAAGGCTTGG
>CAITYE010000489.1 GCA_903896535.1 uncultured Paracraurococcus sp. | reverse complement strand
GCACCACGTGGGACAATGTCTGCACCGCTTGCGGGCCCTGCAACCTCCGCAAGGGTAATCGCCTGCCGCGCGAGTGCCACATGATCCCTCGCCAGGCGCCGCGCCAGCCCACGAGTTGGGAGCTGCAGGAAAACGGCCGCGCGTTCCCGCCGAACTACCTGCACCAGAGCTGGCGTGATTATCTCTACTGGGATGCCGAGCTGGAAAGCTGAGCCTGGAGCAGCCAGCGGGCCAGCCCTTGCCCCGGCGCCGATCCCAGGGAAGACTCCGGGCATGATAAGCCCGCGGACCCCGCGCATGTTGTACGGCCCGCCTGGGCCGGCCTGGGCGGGCCTGGCGGTCTGCCTCGGCGCCTGCGCCGAGACGCAGTCGCCCAGCCTCTATTTCGCTGGCGCCTATTTCCCGGCCTGGATGCTCTGCGCCGGCCTAGGCGTGCTCGTCGGCCTGCTCGCTCGCGCGCTGATGCTGGCCACGGGTCTGGCCGAGCGCCTGCCGTTGCAACTCTGGCTGTGCAGCGCGCTTGGCCTGCTCGCGGCACTCGCGGCCGCCCGCTACGGGTTCGACCGATGAGGGTGGCCGGCGGCAGGCGGCACGGCGTGCTCGGCTGGCTGGTCTCCCTCGCGGTGATCCTCGCCGCCGCCTATGCCGCCTGGCTCGCTTTGGTCCGCGCCGAGGAGCGCCCGACCTCCGAGGATGCCGCCCTGGATGCCGAGGTGGTGCACATGGCGCCCCTGGTCGGCGGCCGCATTGTCGAATTGGCGGTCGCCGAGAATGCCCGCGTTACCAAGGGCGAGCTGCTGTTCCGGCTCGACCCCGTGCCCTACCAGCTCGCGGTACAAACCGCCGAGGCCGAGCTCGATATTGCCCGCGCCGCGCTCGCGACGCAGCAGCGCATTATCACCACCCAGCGTTCGGCCGCGACGATCGCCGCCGAGCAGACCCGCCGCGCGCAGACCAATCTCGACCTGGCCAGCCGCACCTCCGGCCGGCTGCGCCCGCTCGGCAGCCAGGGCTATGTCGCGCAGCAGCAGGTCGATCAGGCTGAGACCGCGCAGCGTGATGCCGAGACCTCGCTGCGCCAGGCACGGGTGCAGGAAAGCGCCGCGCAGCAGGCAGTCGATACCGCCGATGGCGCCGCCGCCCTGGTCCGCGCGCGCGAAGTCGCCCTGGCCCAGGCGCGCCGCGCCCTTGGCAATGCCGAGGTGCGGGCACCGCTCACCGGCCGCGTGGTCGGGCTGAAAATCGCCGAGGGCGAGGTGGTCGTGCCCAGCCAATCCATCTTCACGCTGATCAATACCGAGGCGTGGTACGCGGTGGCGAATTTCCGCGAGGGGGAGCTGGCGGAGATCCCGCTCGGCGCCTGCGCCACTGTCTTTTCGATGATCGACCGCAGCCGGCCGATCCGCGGCACGGTGCAGGGCATTGGCTGGGGCGTGCTGGATGCCGACAGCATCACCCTGCCGCGCAACCTGCCCTATGTCTCGCGCACCCTCGATTGGGTCCGCATCGCCCAACGCTTTCCCGTGCGCGTGAAGCTGGAGGAGCCACCCGAGGCACTCGCCCGCATGGGCGCCAGTGCCACCGTCCAGATCCGCCATGGCACCGCCTGCGAGTGAGCACCCCGCCCTGGCCAGCCTGCTCACGGCGCGGCCAGAGCGGACGGGGTTCGCCCTGCGCCAGGGGCTGACCTGCGCGCTGACGGCGATCGCGACCCAGCTTCTGCACACGCCGGAACCCGCCATCGCCGTCTATGTCGTGTTCTTCCTGAACAAGCCGGACCGCGCGCAAAGCATCCTGCAGAACCTGATCTTCCTGGTGGTGATCAGCCTCGTCATCGGGCTGCTGCTGCTGCTGGCCATGGCCGTACTGGATGATCCCTTCTGGCGGGTAACGGCGATCGGCCTCGTCTCCTTCGCCCTGCTCTTCCTGGCCGCCGCCAGCAAGCTGCGCCCGCTCGCGCCTACGCTCGCGCTGATCATTGGCTTCGGGTTGGACAAGCTCGGCCTCGCGCCGAGCGATGGGCTGGCGACGCGAGCCATCCTGGATGCCTGGCAGATCGTCGCGGTGCCGGTCGCCGTCTCGCTGTTGGTGAACTTCACCCTCGCCCCCTCGCCGCGCCGGCTGCTCTGCGCCGGCCTTGCGCTCCGCCTCGATGCCGCGGCCGAGGCGCTGGCGCAGCCTGGCGCGGCCAGCCTCGCCCGCCTGCGGGAGGCGCTGGCGGAAGGGCTGGGCGGGCTGCCGGGCTGGCTGAAGATGCTACACCTGGAACGCACTGCGCCGGCCGCCGATCTTGCCGCGCTGGCCCAGGCCCTGCCGTCCAGCACCCGCATCCTGCTGCTGAGCGAGGCGGCGGCGCGCGACCCGGCAGCGCTGCCGGCTGCGGAACGCGCTTCACTAGCCACGACTTTGCGACAGATGGCGGCGATCCTGCGACGCGACCGCTACCCGCTGGAGATCGCCGATGGCCGGACGCCGGCGGCGGCGATGCTGGCGCCGGAGCAGGTTAGGCTCTGCGATGCGCTCTGGCAGGCGGTAACCGGCTTCGCCGTGCCGGAAGCGCCCGCAGCCACCGCCGCGCCCGCCCCAGCGGCCGCACATGGCGGCTTCTTCCTGGCCGATGCCTTCAGCAACCCCGAACACGTGCAGTTCGCGCTGAAGACCACCGGCGCGGCGCTGCTCTGCTACATTCTCTACACGCAGCTGAACTGGTCAGGCATCCATACCTGCTTTCTCACCTGCTATATCCTCGCCCTCGGCACGGCGGCGGAGGCGGTGGAGAAGCTGACGCTGCGCATTCTCGGCTGCATCGCTGGCGCGCTGCTTGGCGTCAGCGCGATCATCCTGGTGATGCCCGCGCTCGATAGCATCGGCGCGCTCAGCGCCATCGTGCTGCTGGGCACCCTGCCCGGCGCCTGGCTGGCGGCGAGCGGCGAGCGCATCGCCTATGCCGGCTTCCAGCTCAGCTTCGCCTTCTTCCTCTGCGTCATCCAGGGGTATCATCCCGGCTTTGACATGGAGATCGCCCGCGACCGGGTGATCGGCATCCTCATCGGCACCCTCGCCTCCTACCTCGTGATGACCCAGATCGCCCCGATCAGCGTGGCCCGCCGGATTGACCCGGCGATCGGCGCGCTGCTGCGTCGCCTCGCCGCGCTGGCCGCCGCACCGGGCGGCGCGGCGGGCGGCCGAGAGGCTGGCGCGGCGCTCGATCTGCTGGCCCAACTCGACCGCGATCTGGGCCTGCTGGCCTATGAACCCGCCGGGCTACGCCCGGATGCCGGCTGGATCACCACCCGCCGGGCGATCCTCGCCGCTGCAGCCGAAGCGCTGGCGCCGCTTTTGTGGCTTGAGCCTGCAGGACGCACGACGGCGGCGGCGCAGCTGGGCCGGCTGGCCGAGGGTTTCAACATGGGCGCGCCGGCCGCGCCGCTGCCGGCCCCGCTGCAGCCGTTGGCCGAAGCGCTCGGCGCGCCCGTGATGGCGGCCGCGCATGGCTGAGGGCCCCCGGCGCTGGCGCGGTCTCGCGCTTCTCCTGCTGCTTGGCGGCTGCGCCAGCCGCGCGGTTGATCTGGCGCCGCCGCGCGCGGATCAGCCCTGGGCGGCCCCGACCGGCCCGGGCGGGGAGCTGGTCTCCCGTCCCGCCGGGCCGGGTGGCGGCGGCTTCGTGCTGCCCGCCAACCCCGCGCTGGCGCTGGCGGGCCCGGCGGCGCCGGAGGTGCCCGACCGGCCGCTGGACCTGCCGGGGCTGATCGATCTGGCGCAGCGGACCAATCCGCGCACCCGCATCGCCTGGGGGGAGGCGCGCAAGGCCGCACTTGCCACCGGCATCGCCGAGAGCGCGCTGCTGCCACGGCTGATCCTCGGCGTCATCGGCGGTTGGGCCAATCCGGGCCAGCAACAGCAAACGGTCGCGCAAAACAACCTCGGCAGTGTCAGCGCCTCCGGCACCGGCGGCATCGGCGCGTTATCGCTGGGCTGGCTGCTGTATGATGGCGGGGAGCGGCAGGCGATCATCGATGTCGCGCGGCAGGGCTCGATCATGGGCAATATCGCTTTCACCGCCGTGCACCAGCAGCTGATCCACGCCGTCAGCCTGGGCTATCACGCGCATCTGGCTGCCCAGGCTCGTGCCGCCGCAGCGCGCCAGGCGTTGGGCAATGCCGAGACGGTGCAGGCAGCGGCCGAGGAGCGGCAGAAGCGCGGCATCGGCACCGTGGTGGAAGCGGCGCAGGCGCGCCAGGCGGTGGCGCAGTCCAGGCTCGCTTTGGTGCAGGCGGAAGGCGCCGAGCGCGATACCCGCCTTGCGCTGCTTGCGGCCATCGGCGTCTCCCCGCTCAGCCGGCTGCGGGTGGCGGAAGCGCCGGGCCAGCGGCTACCGGCCGGGCTCGGTGATGCCGCGGCAACCGCGATCGATCAGGCATTGCAGCGGCGGCCGGACATGCTTTCGGCCTTCGCCGCCGAGCAGGCCGCACTGGCGCAGGTGGCGGCGGCGCGCGCCGCTTTCCAACCGAAGCTCTTCGTCATGGCGACGGGGTCTTACAATCGCGGTCAGCTCGGCGTCACCGCCATCCCTTCCATCGGGCAGCAGCTGCCGACCTTGAACCTCTCGAACAGCTCGCTCGGCGGCAGCGTCCTCGGCGGCATCACCCTGCCGCTCTACGATGGCGGCACGCGCGAGGCGGCGCTGGCCCAGGCCCGGGCCGGGGCGGGGACGGCGGCGGAGACACTGGCGCAGACCCGCACCGAGGCGACCCGCCAAATCGCCCAGGCCGACAATACCCTGCGCACCGGCCTCGCCGCGCATGCCGCGGCCGAGGCCGCACGCGCCGCCGCCGAGACCACCTACGAGGCCGCGCTCGGCGCCTATCGCGGCGGTGTCGGCAACCTGACGGAGGCGACACTGGCGCAGAGCCAGCTGCTGGCCGCGCGCACGGCGGTGGCGGATGCGCGGGCAGCGGCGCTGTCGGCCGGCGTCACGCTCAGCCTTGCGACGGGTAGCCTGGGAGCGGCCCTGCGCTGAACCGCCGTCGGATTGCCGAAGCGCGCCCAGGCGCCTAAGCCCGCCGCATGGGACCGGG
>CAITYE010000488.1 GCA_903896535.1 uncultured Paracraurococcus sp. | reverse complement strand
GCCGAGCCCGGCGGCAAGGGCCAGGCGGCGGGCGGGCGGGCCGCGCCCACCGGTTCGCCGATCAGCGCGAGCGCTGCCTTCAACACCGCAACCTCCGCGCCGCCCTGCTCCTCGGCCCGCAACGCCGCGAAGGGCGCGAGTGCGGCGAGCTGCGCGCGGGCCACATCTCGTTCGCCCGCCGTCAGCGCGGCATGCAAACCCACCACGCGGGCCGGGGCCAGATTGGCGAGGCTGGAGGCCAGGCCCCGCGCGCCCATCGCCGTCATCGCCGGCGCCCAGGCTTCCCCGAGGCCACAAAGGAAGGCGACGCTTGCCGGGGCGCGGGTGATCGCCGCGCTGAGCGCCATCAGATCGGCCGAGGCCCAGACGATGCCGGCCAGCCCCGGGATGCGCAGCAGCGCCTCGATCGCTGGCAGCCCGATGCCCGGCGCGTGCAGGCGAAAGAGGATCGGCAGCGGTGTCGCATCGGCGATGCGCGCCACATGGGCGATGATGCCACGCGGCGCGACGTGCGGTCCGGTTGGCTGCGGCACCAGCACCGCGGCCGCGCCATCGCCTGCCGCCCGCCGCGCCAGCGTCACCGCCACCGGCAGGTTGCGCCCGAGCCCGGCCACGACGGGCGCGCGGCCGGCCAGCAGCGCCGGCAGCGCGGCCTGCATCGCCGCTGCTTCGGCCGCCCGAAGCGCGTCGCATTCGCCGATATCGTCATGCACGACCCAGGCCGCGATCCCGGCCGCCGCACCGCGCGCGAGGAGCGGCAGCAGCCGTGCGGGCGAGAGGCGATCCGCCGCATCGAAGGGGGTCACCAGCAGGCCGGCGACGCCATGGCGCCAGTCTTCCGTCGGGGGCGATGCCATGGACAGCAGCTAGGCCGGCGGCCACTCTGCGGCAAGCCGAGGAGGACGCCATGCGCCGCAAGAAGCCCGAGGAATTGCGCAGCCATCGCTGGCTTGGCGTCGATGATCTGCGCGCCTTCGGGCATCGCTCCCGGCTGTTGCAGACCGGGCTCGCGGAGGAGGATTTCCGCGGCAAGCCGGTGATCGGCATCATCAATACCTGGTCTGAGCTGAGCCCGTGCCACGCGCATTTCCGCACCCGGGCCGAGGAGGTGAAGCGCGGCGTCTGGCAGGCGGGCGGTTTCCCGGTGGAGCTGCCGGCCCATCCGGTGACCGAGCAGTTCATGAAGCCCTCCTCCATGCTCTATCGCAACCTGCTGGCGATGGAGACCGAGGAGCTGGCGCGCAGCCAGCCCTGCGACGGGCTCGTGCTGCTGGGCGGCTGCGACAAGACCCCGCCCGCCCTGGTGATGGGCGCGCTCTCGGCGGGGCTGCCCTGCATCTTCGTCCCCGCCGGGCCGATGCTGTCGGGCAATTGGCGCGGCAAGAAGCTCGGCTCAGGCAGCGATGTGTGGAAGTACAATGCCGAACTGCGCGCCGGGAACATCACCTCGGCGCAGTGGAAGGACATGGAAAGCGGCATCGCCCGCAGCTTCGGTACCTGCATGACCGCCGGCACCGCGGCCACCATGATGCTGGCGGTGGAAGCGATGGGCCTCGCTTTGCCTGGCGCGTCCTCGATCCCCGCCGCCGATTCCGCG
The DNA here is from genome assembly GCA_903896535.1 of uncultured Paracraurococcus sp. GTDB lineage: Bacteria > Pseudomonadota > Alphaproteobacteria > Acetobacterales > Acetobacteraceae > CAITYE01. The sequence goes on along the minus strand of CAITYE010000488.1, from coordinate 6,947 downwards.
CATCCGCGGATGGCCACGGAATGCGGCCGGCGGATCGTCGAGATGGTGTGGGAGGACGAGACCCCGGCCCGGCTGCTGACCCAGGGCTCGATCGACAACGCGGTGACCGCCACCATGGCCTTCGGCGGGTCCACCAACGCCATCCCGCATCTGATCGCGATGGCCCGCCGCGCCGGCCTCGCGCTCGACCTCGAACGCTTCGATGCCATCAGCCGCGCTGTGCCGCTGGTGGCGAACCTGCGGCCGAACAACGGCGAATACCTGATGGAGGATTTCTTCTACGCCGGCGGGGCGCGCGGCTTCCTGGCCCGCATCGCGCCCTTCCTCGACCTCGCGGCGCGCACCGTCACCGGGCTGACCTTGGGCGAGAACCTCGCCGGCGCGGAGGTCTATAACGAGGAGATCATCCGCCCGCTCGACCGGCCGCTGCAGTCCGAAGGCGGGGTTGCCATCCTGCGCGGCTCGCTCGCCCCGCGGGGTGCCGTCATCAAGACCAGCGCCGCCGATCCGAAGCTGCTGCAACACACTGGCCCGGCGGTGGTGTTCAACGACTACAACGACATGAACGCCCGGCTCGACGACCCCGCGCTGGTGGTAACTGCGGACAGCGTGCTGGTGCTGCGCCAAGCCGGGCCGCAGGGCGGGCCTGGCTTTCCGGAATGGGGCATGATGCCGATTCCGAAAAAACTGCTGCAGCAGGGCGTGCGTGACATGGTCCGCGTCTCCGACGCCCGCATGTCCGGCACCTCCTACGGCACCTGCGTGCTGCATGTGGCGCCAGAGAGCCATGTGGGTGGGCCGCTGGCCCTGGTCCGGGACGGCGACCTGATTCGGCTGGACACCGCCGGCAGGCGCCTCGACCTGCTGGTCGAAGAAGCCGAGCTCACCCGCCGTCGCGCCGCCTGGGCCGCCCCTGCCCGCCGCTATCAGCGCGGCTGGACCTCGCTCTACCTCGATCAGGTCGGCCAGGCCGATGAGGGGTGCGACATGGAGTTTTTGAAGGCTGGCGCGGCGACGCCGGAGCCGGAGATTCATTAGAACATGCGGCGTTCGTATCCTCCTCTAACCTTTGTTTGATCGCGGGAGTCGGCGCCTTCGGCGATTCCGCCTCAACGCAGCATGCTCTAGGGCAGCCTATCTCCGGTCTGATGGATCACCGCATGATCCATCAGACCGAAGGCTGCGCTAGAGCATGCTGCGTTCACATGCGTTCACGCATCCCGCTCTAGCATGTGTTGGATCGCGCGATTCAGCGCCTTCGGCGATTCCGCCTCAACGCATCGCGCTCTAACAGCGCGCACCGACAGCCCGCGCTGCAAGCCGCGGTTCTGGTGCGGACGCCAAGGCGCCGTTTGGCGCATCTCGGGGCGCCGTCACCCTCGTAAACCCCCTTCCCCGTCCGGCCCAACCCAGCCACCATCGCCGCATGGACACCATCGCCGATGCCGCAGCCGCGCTCGCCGCCGGCCGCACCTCCGCCCTCGCCTTGGTCGAGGCCGCCCTGGCCCGTGCCGAGGACCCTGCCGGGGAGGGTCGCCGCACCTTCACCGCGCTGCATGCCGAAACGGCCCGCGCCGAAGCCCGCGCCCTCGACGCCTTGCGCGCCGCCGGGCGGGCGCCCAGCCCCTGGGCCGGGATCCCCGTCACGGTGAAGGACCTGTTCGACGAGGCGGGCCAGCCAACCCCGGCCGGCTCCGTCGCCCTGGCCGATGCGCCGCCCGCCCTGGCCGATGCGCCAGTGGTCCGGCGCCTGCGGCGGCAGGGCTTCATCGTCATCGGCCGGACCAACATGGTGGAGTTCGCCTTCTCCGGCCTCGGCGTGAACCCGCATTACGGCACCCCGCTCAGCCCCTGGGACCGCGCCACCGGGCGGCTGCCGGGCGGCTCCTCCTCCGGGGCCGGCGTGGCGGCGGCGGATCGCATGGGCTTTGGCGGCCTTGGCACCGATACCGGCGGGTCCTGCCGGGTGCCGGCGGCGCTCTGCGGTGTGGTCGGCTACAAGCCGACGGCGCGGCGGGTGCCGATTGAAGGTGTGCTACCGCTCGCGCCCTCGCTCGATTCCGTCGGGCCGCTGGCGCGCAGCGTCGCCTGCTGCGCGCTGCTGGATGCGGTGATCGCCGGGGCGGAAGTGCCGACCCCGCCGGCGCCCCGGCCGCTGGCGGGGCTGCGGCTGGGTCTGCCGCGCGGCACCTTCCTGACCGATGATATCGACCTCACCGTGGGCAACGCCTTCCAGCGCGCCCTCTCCCGCCTCTCGGCCGCCGGGGTGAGGATCGAAATGTTCGACCTGCCAGAGCTGGCCGAAATCCCGCAGGTCAACGCCAAGGGCGGCTTCGCCGCGAGCGAGGCCTGGGCCTGGCATCAGGGCCTGATCGCCGAACGCGCCAGCCAGTACGATCCGCGCATCCTGGCCCGCATCCGCCGGGGCGAGGGGATGTCGGCGGCCGACTACATCGCCCTGCTCGCGGCGCGCCAGCGCATTTCGGCGGCGATCGCAGCGCGGACAGCGCACTTCGATGCGGTGGTCACGCCGACCTGTCCGATCATCCCCCCCGCCTTGGCCGAGGTGGCGGCGGAGGCGGACTATAACCGCATCAACCTGCTGCTGCTGCGGAATCCGGCCGTGGGCAATTTCCTCGACCGCTGCAGCATCAGCCTGCCGATCCACCGCCCCGGCGAAGCGCCGGTCGGGCTGATGCTGACCGGGGAGAGCATGGCCGATGCCGCGCTGTTCGGCCTCGCCGCGGCGGTGGAAGCGGCGCTGGCCGAAGGCTGAGGCCGCTGGGTTTGGTTTTTTTCTAGAGCACGATGCGTTCGAATACGTTCACGCAGCCCGCTCTAGCATTTGTTGGATCGCGGCATTCAGCGCCTTCGGCGATTGCGCCTCAACCCATCCCGCTCCAGGCGCGCGCCATTTGCCGCGACGGGTGCGCGCCAGTGGCTGCGGCGCCCGTTCGGGCGGCCGGCACGCGGCAAAGCAGCCTGCCATTGGTTTCAGTCGAGCGTCGCGCCGGTCGATTTCACCACCGCGCCCCAGGCGAGCAACTCGTTCTTGCCCAGCTCGTCCAGCATCTCGGGCGTGGTCGGCTCAGCAACGGCGCCCTGTTGCCGCAGCACCTCGACGACGGTCGGCGCCTTCAGCGCCTCTCGCATCGCCTGGTTCAGCCGGTCGATCACCGGCCGTGGTGTCCCGGCCGGAGCATAGAGCGCCTTCCACAGGCCGGTCTCGATCGGCACGCCATATTGCTTGATCGGCGGCACGCCCGGGAATAGCGGGATCTCCCCCGGCGCGAAGACGGCGATGGCGCGGGTCTTGCCGTCGCGCGTCATGCTCTCGGCGCCGCCGGCGGGCAGTGCGAAGATATCGACCTGCCCTGCCATCACCGCCTGCATCGCCGGCGCCTGCCCAGTGAAGGGCACATGCAGCATTTTCAGATTGAGCGCCTGGGAGAGCCGCATCATCGCAAGATGCGGCGTCGAGGCGACGCCCCAGGAGGCGAAGGAGATCGCCTCCGGCTTTGAGCGGGCGATCGCCAGCAGCTCCGGAAAGTTTTTCACCGTGGGCTGGGAGGGGCCAACGACGAGCGCGAAGGGGAAGCGCGCCACCAGGGTGATGGGCGCGAAATCCTTGATCGGGTCGTATTGCAGTTTGCTGTAGGCGAAAGGGTTGATCGCCTGGGTATCGACGATGCCCATCCACAAGGTATGGCCATCGGGCGCCGCGCGGGCGGCGGCCGTCGCGCCGACGCTGCCGCCGGCCCCGGCGCGGTTTTCGACCACCACCGACTGGCCGAGGAGGGGGCTGAGGGCCTGGGCCACGGCGCGGGCGACGATGTCGTTCAGCCCGCCCGGCGGAAAGCCGGAGATGATGCGGATCGGGCGATCAGGGAATTGCGCTAGCGCGGGGCTGGCCAGCAAGGCGGCTGCCCCGGTCAGCAGGGTGCGGCGGGTGGTGATGTTCATTGGTCGCTCCTCAGGCGGCGACCGGCTTTTCCTCGTTCGCCGTTTTAGCGTGCCGGAGCGGCGCGGCAAGCCGGGGCGATCACCCGTCGAGCTCGATCACCGCATCGGCGGCAAAGCACCCCTGGCCCTCCGGCAGCACCAGCACCGGGTTGATATCCACCCCGGCCAGCCGGGGCCCGGCGGCCGCGGCGAAGGCCGAGAGGGCAGAGAGCGCGCGGGCCAATGCCGCGACATCAGCCTTCGGCCGGCCGCGCGCACCATCCAGCAGCGGGAAGCCACGCAGGGATCGGATCATCGTCTCCGCCTCTGCCGTGCCGAAGGGGCAGCGGCGGAAGGCGACGTCTTTCAGCACTTCGATGAAAATGCCGCCGAGGCCGACCATCGCCACTGGCCCGAAGACCGGATCGCGGAAGACGCCAAGCGCCATTTCGACCGCGCCCTTGATCTGCTTGGCCACGAGCACGCCTTCGATGCGGGCCTGCGGCGCGTGCTGGCCCGCGCGCTGCAGCAGCGTGGCGAAGCCCGCGCGCACGCCCTCGGGATCCGCCACATCAAGCAGCACGCCGCCGATCTCGCTTTTGTGCAGGATATCGGGGCTGAGGATCTTCAGCACCACGGGGAAGCCGATCTCGGCGGCTGCGGCAAGGGCGGCCTCGACGCTGGCACAGGCGCGTTCCGGCACGGCGGGGATGCCGGCTGCGGCCAGCAGCGCCTTGGCTGCCGCCTCGCTCGGTGTCGTCGCCGGCAGGCTCACCTGGGGCAACGGCGGCGCGACGGGTGCGGTGTGTTCGAAAGCGGCGCCGAACCGGCCCATGGCTTCGATCGCCACCACCGCGCGGGACGGGTCCTCAAAACACAGCCAGCCATCGGCCTCGTATTCGCGGATTTTATCGGGGGCCAACATGGACATGACCCAGAGCCGGTCGGGGAATTTCGCCCGCACCGCGCGCATCTTCTCCTGCAGCACCGGGCCAAGGCTGCGTCCCGCCGCCGTCTGCGACCAGAAAGAGAGGATGGAGCTGTAGCCGCCATCGGCGGCGACGCTTTCGGCAAAGGTGTCGATCAGCTTCAGGTCATTAGTCACCTGCGCCGTGCAGTCCACCGGGTTGCGTGGGGCGCAGAAGGGGATCAGCGCCCGCAACTTCGCCTGCGCCCCGTCCGGCATCGGCGGCATGGCGAGCCCGGCTTGCTCGGCAGCATCCGAGATCAGCACGCCCGCGCCGCCGGAGACGGTGAGGACGCCGAGCGTATTGCGCACGGGATAGATCCGCTTGGCCGCGGCATAGGCGATGTCGAGCATCTCCTCCGTCGTGCGGGCCCGAACCACGCCGTATTCGTCGAGCACGGCCTGGGTCACCGCATCATCGCCGGCGATGGACGCGGTGTGCGATTTCGCCGCCGCGCCGCCCAGCTGGCTGCGCCCGACCTTCATCATCACGATCGGCTTGCGGTTGCGCCGCGCGAGTTCGAGCGCGGCGAGGAAGCGCGGGCTCTCCCGGATGCCCTCCGCATAGGCGCAGATCACGTCCACTTCCGGCGCCTGCGCCATCCAGCCCAGCGCATCGCCCAGCGTGACCTCAGCCTCGTTGCCGGTGGTGATCACCACCTGCATACCAAGCCCGCGATCGAGCGCGGCGGCGAAGACATGGGTGCCATAGGCGCCGGATTGCGAGGCGACACCGATCCGCCCGGGGATCGGCCAACCCTTCTCGAAGCTGGCGGTAAAGGTGCCGTAGAAGCGGATGGCGTCGTTGAAGACGCCGAGGCAGTTGGGGCCAAGCAGGCGGATGCCGTGCCGGGCGGCGACGGCGGTCAGCTCCTCCTGCGCCTTAGCACCCGCCGCATCCATTTCGGCGAAACCGGCGGTGAAGCAGATGACGGCGCGGCAGCCCTTTTGGCCCAGCTCGTCGAGCGTGCTGATGGCATGCGCCGCCGGCACCGCGATGATCGCGACATCCGGCGCGGCCGGCAGCGCGGCGACCGAGGCAAAGGCCGGCAGGCCCTGCACGGTCGCGCGTTTGGGGTTCACCGGCCAGAGCGCTCCGGCGAAGCCGCGCTCCCGCATATAGGCGATCGGCCGGCCGCCGATCCGGGCCGGCTCATCCGAGGCGCCGATGACGGCAACCGAGGCCGGGCGCACGAGCGCATCGAGCGAGGCAAAATCGACGGTGGTCATGGCGTTTCCCCGGACGGTTACAAACTTCACCGCAGGGTGGGGGAGGCCCGGGCGCGCGGCAAGCCCGCGCGGCCAGGCCGCGCGGACTCAGTTGTGGATCGTCTCGCAGTTGCCCTGCCGGCGCAGGCGGTCGCAGGCCTGCTTGGCGGCGGCATCGGTCAGGCCGGTGACCTTGGCGCGGTAGACCATGCTGCGGCCCTGCTGCACCGGCACCACCGCCGGGGCACCGCCACCGGCCGCGGCCTGGGCTTCGCGTGCCGCGCGCTCGGCCCCGGCCCGATCGCTGTAAGCGCCAAGTTGCACAGCGCGATCAGTCTTGGCGACGGGCGCCGGGGCGGCGGGCGGCACCGGCAGGCGCATGTTCGCCGCCTGGGCGGAGCCGACCAGCCCCATGCTCCGGCCCTTTTCCGCCGCGGGTGGCAGGGTGGCGGCCCGAGCGGGCGGGGCGAGCAGCCCGGCCACGGTCATCGGCGGGTCCGCGCGGCGCTCGGCCGGCGGGGCGCTGGGCGGCATGGGCAGCGGGGCGGACATCGGCAGGCCCGCAAGGGCGGTACCGCGAGCCTCCGGCGCCGGCCGCTCACGCATAGTGGCGGCCTTCCCGGCGCTTTGGCGGGGGACCGGGGCTGGCTCTGGCTCTGGCTCTGGTGCGCTCGCCGCCGGGCTTGGCGCGACGAAGGCGGGGCGGGGCGGCGCGACGGGCTGGGGCGCCGGGAGGGCGACGCCCGGCGACGGGCTCGACCCGCCGCTGGCCTTGGCGGCCGCGAGCGCGACCAGCGCCGCGGTTTCGCTGGCCGGCGCATTGGCCAGG
>CAITYE010000487.1 GCA_903896535.1 uncultured Paracraurococcus sp. | reverse complement strand
GCCGCGCCGAGCGAGGTGGTCGAGGTCATCTCCGTCACCCCCGCGATGGCGCCCAGCCGGCGTTCCAGCGGGGCGGTGACGGAGTTCGACATGATCGCGGGATCGGCGCCGGGCTGGTTGGCGGTGACGACGATGGTGGGGATGTCGATCCGCGGCAGCGGCGCGATGGGCAGGTTGAAATAGGCGATGAACCCAGCCAGCGCGAGGCCGAGGGCCAGCAGCGCGGTGCCGACGGGGCGGCGGATGAAGGGTTCGCTGATTCCCATCAGGCGATGGCGGGCGCTGACCGCCGCAGCTTCTGGCGCAGCCACTCAAAGGCCAAATAGATGGCGGGGGTGGTATAGAGCGTGATCGCCTGGCTCAGCAGCAGCCCGCCCACCACGGCGACGCCAAGCGGCCGACGCAGCTCGCTGCCCGTGCCGGTTTCCAGCATCAGCGGCAGGGCGCCCAGCAGCGCCGCCAGCGTGGTCATCATGATAGGGCGGAAGCGCAGCACCGCCGCGCGCTCAATCGCCTCCCGCGCCGAAAGCCCGTCATCGCGCTGCGCCGCCAGGGCGAAGTCGATCATCATGATCGCGTTCTTCTTCACAATGCCCATCAGCAGCACGATGCCGATCAGCCCGAGCACGGAGAGATCAAGGTCGAAGAGCCGCAGCGCCAGCAGCGCGCCGATGCCGGCGGAGGGCAGGGTGGAGAGGATGGTGATGGGGTGGACCAGGCTTTCATAGAGGACGCCCAAGGTGATGTAGATCACCACCAGCGCCGCCAGGATCAGCCACGGTTCCCCGCGCAGGCTGCGGCGGAACTCCGCGGCATCGCCGGCGAAGGCGCCGACGATGCTGCCGGGCATGCCGATCTCGGCCTCGGCGGCGTGGATGGCGGGGATGGCGGCGCCGAGCGAGGCGCCGGGGGCGAGGTCGAAGCCCAGCGTCACGGCGGGGAATTGCGCCTGCTTGGTCACCGTCAGCGGCCCGGCGGCGCGGCCGAGCCGGGCGATCTGCGCCAGCGGCACCTGGGGCGTGCCGGCTGCCGTCTGCACCGGCGTGCCCTGCGCGGTGGCCGCCTGCCCGGCGGTGGCGGGGACGCGCAGCAGCCCGAGCATGGCGGGGTCGTCGCGGAGCTCGGGCGTGGCTTCCAGCACCACGCGATATTGGTTGTTCTGCGCGTAGATGGTGCTGATCTGGCGCTGGCCGAAGGCGTTGTAGAGCACATCATCCACCGCCTGCATGGTCACACCGAGCCGCCCGGCGAGGTCGCGATCAACCTCGACAGTGACCCGCAGCCCCGCCTCCCGTCGATCGGAGGTGACCTCCGAGAAGAGCGGCAACGCCGCCAATTTTTGCTCGAGCAGCGGCGCCCAATGGGCCAGTTCGGCGGCATCCGGCGCCATCAGCGTGTACTGGAAGGCACCCGTGCCCTGGCGGGTGCCGATCTGGATATCCTGCACGGGCTGCAGATGCACCCGCACGCCCGCGAGCCCGACCAGCCGTGCCCGCAGGCGTCGGGCGATGGCCTCGGCATTTGCGCTGCGCGCTTCACGCGGGGTCAGCACCACGGTCAGCCGGCCGGTATTGGGCGCCGGGTTGACGATGCCGGCGCCGATCACGGAGGTGACGGTGGCCACATCCGGGTCCGCCTTCAGGCTGGCGGCGACCTCCGCCTGCAAGCCCGCCATGCGGGCGAAGGAGGCATCCTCCGGCCCCTCCAGCACGGCCATGATCAGCCCGGTATCCTGCACCGGCAGGAAGCCCTTGGGCAT
>CAITYE010000486.1 GCA_903896535.1 uncultured Paracraurococcus sp. | reverse complement strand
GGCTGGGGCGGTGGTGCTGACCACGGGGACCTTCCTGCGCGGCGAGATCCATATCGGGGAGATCCGGCTGCCCGCCGGGCGGGTGGGGGAAGCGCCGGCCCTGGGGCTGTCGGCGACGCTCAGCCGTCTTGGCCTGCCCCTTGCCCGGCTGAAAACCGGCACGCCGCCGCGGCTGGATGGTCGGACCATTGACTGGGCCGCGCTGCAGCCCGACCCGGGCGATGACCCGCCGGAGCCGCTTTCCGCGCTGACCGAGCGGATTTCTAATCGCCAGGTCGCCTGCGCCGTCACCGCGACCACGCCTGAGACGCATGCGCTGATTCGCGCCAACCTGCACCGCAGCGCGGTCTATGGCGGGCGGATCGCGGGCGTCGGACCGCGCTATTGCCCTTCGATCGAGGACAAGGTGGTCCGCTTCGCGGAACGGGAGCGGCACCAGATTTTCCTTGAGCCTGAGGGCCTCGACGATCCAACCGTCTATCCCAACGGCATCTCGACCAGCCTGCCGGAAGCGGTTCAGGCGGCGATGATCGCCTCCATCCCCGGGCTTCAGAAGGCCCGTATTCTCCGGCCTGGCTATGCCATCGAATATGATCATGTGGACCCTCGGGCGCTTTGGCCGACGCTCGAGGTGCGGGCGGCGCCTGGGCTTTTCCTCGCCGGGCAGATCAACGGGACGACGGGCTACGAGGAAGCCGCCGTGCAGGGGTTGCTGGCAGGGGTGAATGCCGCACAGCGGGCTGGTGGTGCGGTGCCTGACCGGGTGCTGACCCGGGCCGAGGCTTATGCCGGGGTCCTGGTCGATGACCTGGTGTTGCAGGGGGTGACCGAGCCCTATCGGATGCTGACGGCCCGGGCGGAATATCGGCTCTCGCTTCGCGCCGACAACGCCGGGCTCCGTTTGACGGGCAAGGGCCTCGCCTGGGGTTGCGTCGGCCCGACCCGGGCGGCCGCGCATCAGGCGTTCGTCGCCGAGCTTTCGGCGGCGCTGGCGCGGGCCAGGGCGGAGGGTGGCTCGCCATCCTGGTATGCCGCGGCAGGTGTGCCGGTGAATCCGGATGGCCGCTGGCGCAGCGCCTTCGAAGCCATGGCCCTGCCGGCGGTTGTCGAGAGGGGCGCTCAATTCCTCTTTCCCTGGCTGGCTGCACTCACCCCAGCCGTGCGGGCGGAGGTGCAGGCCGAGGCGCTTTACGCCCCTTATCTTGAGCGTCAGGCGGCCGGGCTCCGCGCTTTGGCGCGGGAGGAGGGGCTCGCCATCCCGGTCGAGGTCGATTTTGCGGCGGTGGCGGGGCTTTCGGTGGAGATGCGCCAGCGCCTTTCGGCGGCCCGCCCAGCGACGCTTGGCAGCGCGGGTCGGGTGGCTGGCGTAACGCCGGCGGCCCTGGTGGCTCTGGCTGTGCATCTGCGCCGTGATGCGGAGCGTTTCACGTGAAACATCGCGAGGACCCGGAAAGCGGTGTTTCACGTGAAACACTGACCGGCTTGCGCGCCTATCTGGCCCTGCTTCGGCGCTGGAATGCGCGGATCAACCTGGTGGCGGATGCGCCCGAGGATGCGCAATGGGAGCGGCATGTGCGCGACAGCCTGCAATTGCTGCCCCTGCTGGCGACCGCCCCAGCTGGGCCATTGGTCGATCTGGGCGCCGGCGCGGGGCTGCCCGGCATTGTCCTGGCCGCGGCCAGTGGCCGGCCCACGCATCTGGTCGAGGCGGACCAGCGGAAATGTGCCTTCCTGGCAGAGGCTGCCCGGACCCTCGGGCTGGCTGATGTGAAAATCCACGCGCAGCGGATCGAAGCGATGGCATTGCCACCGGCTGCCATCGTCACCGCCCGGGCGCTGGCGCCGCTGGCGGTGTTGGTCGGCCACGCGCATCGTTTCCTGGCCCCCGAGGGGATAGCGGTTTTCCCAAAGGGACGGCTGGCGGAGGGTGAATTGACGGCAGCCCTGCCGGCCTGGAAGATGCGGGTGGAGCGGTTCCCCAGCTTGACCGATCCCGCAGCCACCATTTTCCGTCTCAGCGCGATTTGTCCGACGGGCGCCCCATGAGCAGCCAACGCCCCCGCATCATTGCACTCGCCAATCAGAAGGGCGGCGTCGGCAAGACCACCACCGCGATCAATCTCGCGACCGTGCTGGCTGGCGGGCAGCGCGTGCTGCTCATTGATCTTGACCCGCAGGGCAACGCTTCGACCGGACTTGGGATTGACCGGGCGGCGCGCGGCGCCGGAACCTATGCCCTGCTGGTTGAGGGTGCGCCGCTGGCGGGTGTGCTGCGGCCGACCGCCGTACCCAACCTCAGCCTGATCCCGGCCGATACCGATCTGGCTGGGGCAGAGGTCGAACTGGTCGGCATGCCGGACCGCGAGCAACGGCTGAAGCAGGCCCTGGCCACCGCCCAGGAGACCGCCGGCTTCGATTACGTCTTCATCGACTGCCCGCCCTCGCTCGGCTTGCTCACGCTGAACGCGCTGGTCGCGGCAGATGCGGTTTTGGTGCCGCTGCAGACCGAGTTCTTCGCGCTGGAGGGGGTGAGCCAGATCACCCAGACCATCGAGCGGGTGAAACGCGCCCTCAACCCCGCGCTGCGGCTGGAGGGTATCTTGCTGACCATGTATGACCGCCGGAATAACCTGTCCGAACTGGTCGTCCAGGATGTACGCGGCTTCTTCAAGGACAAGGTGTTCGAGACGGTGATCCCCCGCAACATCCGTATCACCGAAGCGCCTTCGCACGGCTTGCCGGTCAGCCTCTACGATGCCCGCTCCCCCGGCGCCCTGGCCTATGCGGCCCTTGGGGCGGAGCTGAAACGGCGGCTGGCGGCATGACCAAGCCGCCCCGCCTTGGCCGCGGCCTCTCGGCACTGCTTGGCGAAGAACCGTCGCCGGCGCCGGTGCCGGGTGGCGACGCAGCGCGGGTCCTGCCGATCGAGGCGCTGGAGCCCGGACCCTTCCAGCCGCGCGGCGTGATGGCGCCAAAGCCGTTGGAAGAGCTCGCCGCTTCCATCCGCACCCATGGCGTATTGCAGCCGATCCTGGTGCGGGCGAAGCCGGGGGCGGCCGGGGCCTACCAGATCATCGGCGGGGAACGGCGCTGGCGGGCGGCCCAGCTCGCCCAGCTGCACGAGGTGCCGGTGGTCATCCGGGCACTGGACGATCGTGCCGCCATGGCCGCCGCCCTGGTCGAGAACCTGCAGCGCCAGGATCTGAACCCGCTGGAGGAGGCCGAGGGGCTGCGCCGGCTGCTCGATGAGTTCGACCTGACGCACGACGCGCTCGGGGAAGCGGTGGGCAAGAGTCGCAGCCATGTGGCCAATACGCTGCGGCTGCTGAGCTTGCCGCCGCCGGTGCGGGAGATGCTCCGCCAAGGCGCGCTCAGCGCCGGCCATGCTCGCGCGCTGCTCACCGCCGCCAATCCGGTCGGGCTTGCCACACAAGTCCTCAGCCGCGGCCTGAATGTCCGCCAGACCGAGGCGCTGGCGGCAAGCCAGGCCGAGGGGCGGGGACCCAAGCCGGACAAACCGGCCTCCCAGACCGCGGCGCTGGAGAGGAAACTGTCGGCCAAGCTCGGGCTCAAGGTGGAGGTCAAGCATCGCGGCAAGGCCGGTGAGGTCGTGATCCACTACCGTGACCTGGACCAACTCGACGGCATCATCCGCCTGCTGGTGGCATAACCCGGCCGGTCAGCGCCGGGCCGCACCCTGACGCGCCAGCGTCATGACAATGCCCCGGGCGATGGTCTCGGCCGGGAGGCCGGTGCTTTTGGTGCGCCGCTCTGCCTCCAGCAGCGCCGTCCCGGCCGCCGCCAGGGTTTCCGGCCGCCAGACATTCAGGGCCCGTTCCAGCAGCGGTTTATGCCGGAAGAATACCGGGGGGCGCAGCCCTTCGATCGCCGCCCGGGCTGGTGCGCCCTCCGCCACCGCCACCGCCGCAAGCTGCAGCCGCTGCACATGCGCCAAGGCCCGGCGCACCACCTGCACCGCGTTCGCCCCCTCGGCGAAGGCGAGATCCAGCGCCCGGTCGGCCATCGGCAGGTCGCCCGCCATCGCCGCCAGAAGGGCCTCTTCGAGATCGAGCGCCGAGCCCTCGGCGACAGCGGCCACCACATCCTCGGCGCTGGCGCGTCCACCCGCACCCACATAAAGCGCGAGTTTTTCCAACTCCCGTCGCAGTAACAGGCGGTCCTCACCAAGGCGTTGTGATAGCCAATCAAGCGCCGCCGGCTCGGCGCTCACCCCGAGTTCTTGCAGGATGCGCCCGATCGAGGCAGCGAGTTCCGCCCCGCGCTCGCGGTAGCAGGTGATCACCGCCCCACTCTCCGCCGTCTCGACCGCCCGATAGAGCGCGGTCTTCGTGCCCAGCCCCGGCGCTTCCAGCACCACGAGCCCCGGTCCTGGTCCCGCCAATGCCGCCTTCGTCGCGTCAGCCGCCTGCTTGCCTTCGCCCACCTCGCGCACCCGGATGACCACCCGCCCGCCCATGAGCGGCAGCGTCGCCGCTTCATTGGCAAGTGTCGCCGGCTGCCGCAGCGCTTCCTTCGGCAACTCGACCAGGCGTAGCGCATCGCCCGCTGTCACCGCCCGGACCAGCGCCTCGGCGCGCTCAGCGATCAGGCCGGGATCGTCGCCATGCAGCAGCGCCACCCGGCAGCCGCCCGGATCGGCGAGGAAGGCCGCAATGCGCCGGGCATCGAGCTTGGCCATGCAGCGCCTATTTCGTCGCCGTTGCCGTTGTTGTCGCCGGCGCGGCGGCGGTCGCCTGTTCGCGCAGCCGGGCCCGCAGCACCATCGCCACCTGCCGGGCCACCTCATCGGCCAGCCCGACCATCACCCGGCCCTCCATCGCCTCCCGGGCCGCATCGGCCGAGAAGAACTGCAGATCCGGCACGTCGAAATCATCGAGAATGCGATAGCCGATCGCCGAGCGTCCCAGCACTTGCGGCGGCACGCTGAGGGTCGAAAGCACCCAATTGCCGGTGGCGGTCACCCGGATACGAGAGATGGTCCCATCCAGCCGATAGCCGACCGGGTCGTAATTCCAGGCAATCGTCAGCTCCAGCTGGTACTTGGCGGCGGTCCCCGGCTCCAGCCCTTCCAGGCGTCGCTGCAGGTTGCGCCGCAGGAGCTGCCCGGACCGCTCATAAGCCGGGCCAACGCGCACCGCCGCCAGCTCCCCCACCAGCGTGGCATCGCCGCCAGCCGCGCTGCCGCTGCCGCCGCCGCTCGCCGAGGATGAGCCATAGAGCGGGCGGAAGCCGCAGCCCGGCAGGCCAAGCGTCAGCGCCAGCGCGGCCCGTCTAGACCACAAGGTTCACCACCCGACCCTGCACATGGATGCGCTTGCGGATGGGCTTGCCCGCGATGGTCCGCGCGACGTTCTCCTCCGCCTCGGCCAGGGCGAAGATCGTGGCTTCGTCGGCCTCCACCGGCACCTCGATGGTGCCGCGCAGCTTGCCGAGCACCTGCACGGCGAGCGTCATGGTCTCCGCCCGAAGCAGGGCGGGATCGGCGTCCAGCCAAGGCAGCTCCGCGACCAGTCTATCGCTCGTCGGGTCTAACTTTGCCCAAAGCTCTTCCGCGAGATGCGGCATGGCCGGGCTCATCAGCCGGATGAGTGCGCCGAGCGCTTCCCGGCGGGCGGCGCCCACCATCAGCCCGTCGCCACCAACCGTTTCCGCAATCCCATTGGCGAATTCGTGGATGCGGGCGACCGCGACGTTGAAGGCGAAATTATCCCAGGATTCCGTCACCGCCGCGATGGTGCGATGGGTCGCCTGGCGCAGCTTCCGGGCCACGGGATCGCTGGGCATCGGGTCGCGCGACAGAACCGCTTCGGCCATCTGCGCGTCGAGCGTCGGATGCGCCTCAGCGAAATTTGCCACCAGGCGGAACACCCGCTGGATGAAGCGATGCGCGCCGGCGACGCCGGCTTCCGTCCATTCCATGTCGCGGTCGGGCGGGTTGTCTGAGAGGATGAACCAGCGCGCGGTATCGGCGCCGTATTTGTCGATGATGGCGCCGGGATCGACCGTGTTGCGCTTCGACTTCGACATCGCCTCGACCCGGCCGATGACGACCGTGCCGCCACCTTCCTTCAGCGTGGCGCTGCGCGCGCCATCGGGCGCGGCCAGGATGTCTATCTCCTCCGGGTAGAGCCAGCGGCCCTCGGCGCTCTTGTAGCTTTCATGCGTCACCATGCCTTGGGTGAAGAGGCCGGCGAAGGGCTCCTCCACCGCCAGGTGCCCGGTCGCGGCCATGCCGCGGGCGAAGAAGCGGGAATAGAGCAGGTGCAGGATCGCATGCTCGATCCCGCCGATATACTGATCAACCGGCAGCCAGGCATCGACCGCCGCGCGGGTCACCGGGGTGGCCGCGCGCGGTGAGCAGAAGCGGGCGAAGTACCAGGAACTGTCGACGAAGGTGTCGCAGGTATCCGTCTCCCGCCGCGCCGGCTTGGCGCAGTTCGGGCAGTTCACGTGCTTCCAGCTGGGGTGGTGGTCCAGCGGATTGCCGGGCCGGGAGAAATCCACATCCTCGGGCAGCGTCACCGGCAGCTGGTCCTCCGGCACCGGCACCACGCCGCAGGCGGCGCAATGGATGAAGGGGATCGGGCAGCCCCAGTAGCGCTGGCGCGACACGCCCCAGTCGCGCAGCCGCCAGTTCACCACGCCGGTGCCGGCGCCCTGGCTTTCCAGGCGGGCGATGGCGGCGCGTTTGGCTTCGGCCGTCGGCAGCCCGTCGAGAAAGCCGGAGTGCACGGCAATGCCCGCTTCGGTGAAGGGCAGCGGCGGCGCCTCCCCGCCCGCCGGGCGCACCACTTCCGTGATCCCCAGGCCGTATTTGCTGGCGAATTCGAAGTCCCGCTCGTCATGGCCGGGGCAGCCGAAGATCGCCCCGGTGCCGTATTCCATCAGCACGAAATTGGCGATCCAGACGGGGAAGGTCGCGCCGGGCAGGAAGGGATGCGCGACGCGAAAGCCGGTATCGAAGCCGCGTTTTTCCGCCTGTTCGATGGCGACTTCGCTGGTGCCCATGCGCCGGCAATCCGCGATGAAGGCGGCGGCTTCGGAGTTACGCGCGGCCGCCGCCGCGGCCAGCGGATGCTCGGCCGCGACCGCCAGGAAACTCATCCCGAACAGCGTATCCGGGCGGGTCGTGAAGACCTCGACCTCCGCCATGTCGGCGGCCGGTTCGGTCAGCGCGAAGCGCAGCCGCGCGCCTTCGCTGCGGCCGATCCAGTTCGCCTGCATCAGCTTCACGCGCTCAGGCCAGCGATCCAGCGTGCCCAGCGCCTCCAGCAGCGCGGGCGCGAATTTGGTGATGGAGAAGAACCACTGCGACAACTGCTTCTTCTCGACCAGCGCGCCGGACCGCCAGCCACGGCCATCGATCACCTGCTCATTCGCCAGCACGGTGCCATCCACCGGGTCCCAGTTGACCCAGCTTTCCTTGCGCTCCACCAGCCCGGCCTTGTGGAAATCCAGGAACAGCTTCTGCTGCTGGCCGTAGTATTCTGCATCGCAGGTGGCGAATTCCCGCTCCCACTCGATCGACAGGCCCATGCGCTTCAGCTCGGCGCGCATATTGGCGATATTGTCGTAGGTCCATTTGCCGGGATGGATGCCGCGTTCGCGCGCCGCGTTCTCCGCTGGTAGACCAAACGCGTCCCAGCCCATCGGGTGCATCACCAGATGGCCGCGCGCCCGCTTGTAGCGCGCGACCACATCGCCCAGCGTGTAGTTGCGGACATGGCCCATATGGATCTTGCCGGAGGGGTAGGGGAACATCTCCAGCACGTAGTATTTGTTGGCCTCGGGCGGCGGCACGTCGGGCACGCGGAAGCAGGCGCGGGCGTCCCAGGCCCGCTGCCAGTGCGGCTCGGCGGCGGCGAAATCGTAGCGGGCGGGCTGCGGGGGCGGGGCGTCGGTCATGGCGCATTGGGTTTGCGGCAAGCCGCGCCATAAGGCCAGCCCCTTCGCCCAGCACTGCCGAGGAGAACACCCCATGCAGGACCCGCTACCCGCCGTGACGGAAGCCGAGGCCAGCGGCGAGACGGCGGCGATCTTCGCCGATTTCCGCGCCGTGCTCGGCGTCTCCACGGTCAATCTGATCTGGCGGCATTTGGCGACCATCCCCGGCGCCCTGCCCTGGGCCTGGGGCGCGCTGCGCCCGGCCTATGCCGATGGGCGGCTGGCCACGGCGGCTGCCGCGCTGCGGGTGCCGCCGCTGCCGCTGCCCGCCATCCCGCCCGCCGCCTGGGCCGCGGAGAT
>CAITYE010000485.1 GCA_903896535.1 uncultured Paracraurococcus sp. | reverse complement strand
GCGCGGCCGCGCCGGGGCGGCGGGCTGGTCGAGCCGTCGGGGATCGGCTCCATGGCGATGACGCTGCCGGGCGGTGGCACGGCGGCGCGCGGCGCGGGGGCGGCGCTCGGCAGCGGCGCGGGCATGGCGACCGGTGCGGCCGAAGCGATGCGAACCGGCGGATCGGACGGCGGCGGGCCGACCGGGCTCGACCGGCTATCGCCGATGGGCTCCATGCGGACCACGGTGCCGGCCGGCAGCTGCGCCACCTGGATATCCGGCTCACGACTGTTCTGCCGCTGCTCGCGCAACGCCATCATGGTGCCGCTATCCATCTGCCGCGGCCCGCGCGGGACATAAAGCGGGATCTCCGCAGCGGCGGCGATCTCGGGCGAGACCCGGCGCTGAGGGTGGTGGCCGTCGATCCGCGGGCCGATCTTGGCGACGTAGTTGCGGGTCTCGTTCGGCAGGCCGCGACTGCGCCAGAGGTAATCCTCCAGCCGCCGCGGCCCCGCATTATAGGCGGCGAGGAAGGCCGGCGTGCCATAGAGGTCGTACATCTCGCGGATGTAGGCGGTGCCGGACATGATGCTGTCGTAGGGATGGTACGGGTCGTCGCCGAGGCCGTATTTGTTCCGCAGTTGCCGGTAGGTCCCCGGCATCACCTGCATCAGCCCCATGGCACCGACCGGGGAGGTCGCCATCGTCCGGCCGCCGGATTCCTGGCGCATGACTTCCCGGATCCATTTCTCCGGCACATCAAAACGGCGGGAGGCCTGGCGAACATAAGGACCCCAGGGGTCCTCAGGCGGGCCAGGCGGAGCGTAGCTCGATGGCCGGTTATACTGGCCGGCATACGGGTTCGCCGGCGGCTTCTGCGCGCCGCAGGCGGCCAGCAGGCCAAGCGCGCACAACAGCAGAACCCGAGGCCCAAGGCCGCTGGCGCGACCTCGGCAAAAACCCTGAACAAGCATCGATGCCCGCCGCAGCGAGCCGGCACCATGCGTCACTTGAGGCATTCCCCCTGGCTCCCCAGGCAGTGGCAAGACGGCGGCGGTGCGCCCGCCCTAGGGCCGCATAGCGCGACCAACCGCCTGGCGGGCGATCCCCACCAGGGGCCCCTGCCTACACGCTCCGGCCGCGTCGAAGCAAGCCCGACCGCCCAGGCGGACGGCCTTACTGAACTCTAACCGGCTCGCGAGCTGGCTTTTTTACTCGCTGAGAAGCGCGCAAGACGTTTCCCCGGCCGGCTGAGTCGCCCTAAGCTCGCCTCGGGCACCGCCAACGAGGGAGCACACCCGCCATGCGCAAAGCTTTTCTGGCCATCGTTTCCGTGATGGCCGCGGTTGCGACGCTCGGGCTGACCGCCTGTGGCCCCAGCAACACCAACACGACTTATACAGCCGGCTCGATCGGCGTCGCGGCGCAGGTCCGCTACGGCACCATCCTGGCGATGCGTCCGGTGCAGATCGCCGGCAGCCAGAGCGGCGTCGGCGGCCTGGCCGGCACGGTGGCCGGCGGCGCGCTCGGCAGCACCAT
>CAITYE010000484.1 GCA_903896535.1 uncultured Paracraurococcus sp. | reverse complement strand
CGCCATGGCGCCGGGCGGGAAGGAAGACCTGCTGCGCCTGCATGGCGAGCACATGGACCGGCTGGTCGCCGCATCGACCGTGCCGGGGCAGGGCGGGACGCCGCGCGACCGCATCTTCGATGTCATCATGCGGCGGATCGATGCCATGCAGCCGCATCGTGCTGGACTGCTGCGCTTCCTGAAGGACCTGCCGCGCCGTCCGGATCTGCTGCTGGCACTCGCGCCCGGGCTGCCGGCCTCCATGGCCCGGCTGCTGGATGCGGCGGAGCTATCGCCCGAGGGGCTGGCCGGGCAGGTGCGCGTCCAGGGGCTGACGCTGGTCTGGCTGGCGACGATCCGCAGCTGGGCCGAGGATGCGGCGCCCGATCTCGGCAAGACCATGGCCGCGCTCGACCGGGCGCTTGATCGCGCTGAGCGCGTCGCGCGGACCCTGCGGCTGACGCCCGGCGACAAGGCGGCGGAGCCGGCGCTCGACTGATATAACGGTCAGGGGATTTGGCTGCGGCACGGCCTAGAGCATGCTGCGTTCACATACGTTCACGCAGCCCGCTCTAGCATGTGTTGGATCGCGCGATTCAGCGCCTTCGGCGATTCCGCCTCAACGCATCGCGCTCTAGAGCATGCTGCGTTCGCATTCGCTCACGCACCCTGCTCTAACCCTTGTCTGGTCGCGCGATTCAGCGCCTTCGGCGATTCCGCCTCAACGCATCGCGCTCTAGGGCAACGTCCCGGACCCTGGGGATGATACGGAGAGCCCCAGCCGGTCTTTGACCACCGGGCGGCGCGCGGCATAGGCTGCTCAATGTGCCCATGGTGGCGGAAGGAAGACGGCCAATGGCCAATACCGGCAAGCCGGAGACCGGCAGCGCCACGCCGCCAGGCGGCCAGGGCGCGCCGGGCATCGCGGAATTGGAACGCCTGGCCGCGGTGCATCGACAGACCCTGGATGCGCTGATGGAGGCGAACCGCGTCGCGCTGGAAGCAGCCCAGGCGGTGGCGCGGCGGCATATGGAAATCCTGCAGGCGGCGATGGGCGATGCTGCCATGGCGATGCGCCGCTTCGGCACGCTCGGTCCCGCAGAAGTGGCCGGGCGGCAGGCGGAGCGGGTGGCCGCGGCGCAGGCCCAGGCGCTGGCCAATATGCGAGATGTGGCGGCGGCGATTCAGGCGACCAACGCAGCGGTGCTCACTGTGCTTGGGGCCGGCGCGCCGGCCGCCGCGGCCGACACCGGCGCTGCCGAGCCGCGGCGGGGCTGAACCAGCGCCTATTCCGGCTTCAGCCCGGCGATCTCGATGGCCCGCTTCGCCTTGGCGATTTCCTCCGCGATATAGGCGCCGAAGCCGGGGCTGGTCAGCTCCGTCGCACCTGGCGGATCGATGCCGAGGCTCGCCAGCCGCGCCTGCACGTCCGGCTCGGCCAGCGCTGCCCGCACCCCGTCCTGATAGCGGGCGAGGATTGGCGCCGGGGTGCCCGCCGGCGCCAGCAGCCCGACGAAGGCGGCGGCGAGGAAGCCGGGCAGGCCCTGTTCGATGAAGGTCGCCACCTCTGGCGCGCGGGTTGAACGCGCGGCAGCGGCCAGCCCGAGGATGCGCAGCCGTCCCTCCCGGTGCAGGTCGAGCGTGCTGGAGAACTCGACCAGCGCGCCATCGACATTGCCCGCCACCACATCCGGCACCGCGGAGCCGCCGCCGCGATAGGGCACGTGCACCAGATTGGCGCCGGTCTGTTTCTTGAAGAGTTCGAGCGGCAGGTGATGCGCGCCGCCGATGCCAGAGGTGCCGATGGTGATGCCGCCCGCGGTGGTCTGACTGAGCGCAACCAGCCCCGGCAGGTCGCGCACTGGCAGGCTGCTCCGCACCGCGATGACCAGCGGCACCACGCCAAGATTGGCGACCGCCACCAGATCGGCCAGCGGATCGTAGCGCCGCTGCGCGGCCAGCAGCGGGCCGTTGACGATGGAGCCCGGGCTGCCGACCACCAGCGTGTAGCCATCCGGCGGACTGCGGACCACCGCCTCCGTGCCGATCGCCCCGGCGGCGCCGGTGCGGTTTTCGATGATGATCGGTTGGCCCAGCGTCTTGCCGACCTGCATGCCGTACAGCCTGGCCAGCACATCGGTGTTGCCGCCGGCGGTGAAGGGCACCACCCAGCGGATCGGCCGGTTCGGCCAATCCGGCGCGGCCTGCGCCAGCAGGGCTGGCGTCAGGCTCAGCAGCAGGCGCCGGCGCATCAGATCCAATACGGCGGGTAGCCGGAATTCTTCTGCTCGGCTTCCAGCCGCCGCAGCATCGCGTGCCATTCCAGCACGCCATAGGGGCGGCGGGTGCCGGGCTGATAGAGATGCGCGGTCTTCTCCAGCACCTCGGCCGAAGGGATCAGCAGCTCGGTCCGCGCCGCCATGGCGTCCACCTGCGCCTGGCAGGCGAGCTCCAGCTGGTACATGGTGTTGAAGGCCTGCTGGATGCTGGCGCCACAGGTCAGCAGCCCGTGGTTCTGCATGATCAGCGCGTCATGCGGGCCGAGATCGGCGACGATGCGCTCGCGCTCCGTCAGGTCGATCACCGGCCCTTCATAGCCGTGATAGCCGAGATGTCCGACGAAGCGCATCGTCGTCTGGGTCAGCGGCAGCAGGCCGCATTTCATGGTGCTGACCGCCATGCCGGCGCGGGTATGGGTGTGCAGCACCGCCGCGACATCGGGCCGCGCCTTGTGGATCGCACCATGGATGACGAAGCCGGAGCGGTTGATGCCGTACTCGGTATCCGGCTTCCACAGGATATTCCCCTCGACATCGATCTTGGCGAGCGAGGTCGCGGTGATTTCCTTGTAGAGCAAGCCATAGAGGTTGATCAGCAGATGCTCGGTGCCGGGGATGCGGAGCGTGACGTGATTGTAGATCAGGTCCGTCATCCCATAGACGTCCAGCAGCCGGTAGCAGGCGGCGAGGTCGAGCCGGGCCTGCCATTCCTCGGGGCTCACCTGATCGCGCAGGCTCGGCCAATCGGTGCCATAGCGGGAATCGATCTTACCCATGCCCATCCTCCAT
>CAITYE010000483.1 GCA_903896535.1 uncultured Paracraurococcus sp. | reverse complement strand
GTCGAGCACGCTCGGCATCTCCAGGCCGTGCCGGCGACCCACCTCGAAATCGTTGAAGTCGTGGGCCGGGGTGATCTTGACCGCGCCGCTGCCCTTTTCCGGGTCGGAATAGGGATCGGCCACCACGGGGATGGCGCGGCCAACCAGCGGCAACACAACCCGCTTGCCGACCAGGTCCGCGAAGCGCGCATCCTCGGGGTGCACGGCGACGGCGGTATCGCCCAGCAGCGTCTCGGGCCGCGAGGAGGCGACGACCAGGAAGCGGCCGGGCTCGCCCTCCACCGGGTAGCGCAGATACCAGAGATGGCCCTTTACCTCGCGGCTCTCGACCTCAAGGTCAGAGATCGCGGTCAGCAGCTTCGGGTCCCAGTTCACCAGCCGCCGGTCGCGATAGATCAGCTTTTGCTCGTGCAGGGTGCAGAAGACCTCGCGGACAGCCTTAGACAGGCCCTCATCCATGGTGAAGCGCTCGCGCGGCCAGTCGAGGCTGGCACCGAGTCGGCGGAGCTGTTTCGTGATGGTGCCGCCGCTCTCGGCTTTCCACTGCCAGACCCGGTCGATAAAGGCCTGGCGGCCCATGGCGCGGCGATCCGGCTGCTTCTGCTCGGCCAGCAACCGCTCGACCACCATCTGGGTCGCGATGCCGGCATGGTCGGTGCCGGGCTGCCAGAGCGCGTCGCGCCCCTGCATCCGCCGCCAGCGGATCAGCGTGTCCTGGATCGTCATGGTCAGCGCATGCCCGATATGCAGGCTGCCGGTGACGTTCGGCGGCGGGATCATGATGGTGAAGGGCGCCGCCGGGCTGGCCGGGTGGCAGGCAAAGGCGCCGCTGCCCTCCCAGCCTTCGTAAAGGCGGGTTTCGAACGCGGCCGGGGTGAGCGTCTTGTCGAGCATGGCGGCTAGGTCCATCGCCGCAGCCGCCGCGTCAAGAGCGGGCTAGCCAAACTGGGGCAGCCAGATTAGCCCGCCAGCCATCGGGACGCAGATAAGCGGCTCATGTATCGATGGTTTTTAGGGCCAGAAAGCTGCTCAGGTTCGGCTGCCTGATCGGCGAGAGCAGGATGCGTTGAGATGGATCACAAGGTGACCCGTCTCAACGCAGATAACCTGCTCTGGTTATTATGTTTTCTGGGGCAAGACGTCCGTTCAGACGATTCCATCTGAACGGATCTTGCTCTAGTGGTCCGATCCCGACGCTTGGTAGCCAACCGTCGGGTGAATCGGCCCACCAAATCAATGGCTAGTGGTGCGTGCCAGACGGTACCACCCGTCGGGCACGCACCACTAGGGCTTAGCCGATGGAGCGCCCAACCACGCGCTCGATCTCTGCCCGCACCAGCCGTTCCACCAGCGGCGGCAGATGCTGGTCGAGCCAGGTCTTCAGCAGCGGGCGAAGCTCCTCGCGCACCACGTCCTCGATGGTCGGGCCACCACGGTGGACGGCGGCCCCGCGATCAGCGGCGACCGCGCGTATCAGGCTGCCCATGGAAGCGGCAGCGGCCTGGGCCGCGACGGCGTCGAGCAGCCCATCCGCGTGGAAGGGGCCGGGCGCAGGCGCCGGTGCGGACGGCGCCTGGATCAGCATCGCCTCGGTAAGATCCAAGGGCTCGGTCGGGTCGGCACCCGGCGCCGGGTGCATGGGCACCTCCGCCGCCGGGGCGGGCGGTGGCGGTGCCATCATCGGCACCGGCGGAGGAGGCGGCGCGCTCTCGGCCGGGGCGGCGGCCGGGGCCGCGGCCTCATCTTCGTTCAAGATCCGCCGAATGGAGGCGAGGATATCCTCCATCGAAGGGTCGCTGGCGCCCGCGGCCTGGGACTCTTTGGAATCAGCCATCAGCGTGCTCCGGACTGCCCGGCGGAATAATCGGACAGCCCGACCCACCGGTTGCGTACCGCGTTGTAGTAGGCCCGCATGTCGTAAGGGTCGACATCCAAGCCGAGATCTTGGGCGGTAAGTCGGCCAATTGCCTGGGCAAGCACGAAGGATTGATAAACAAGGGTTGAAAGCGCATCGATCAGCGCCTGGCGCTGGTTCAACAGTTCGTTCTCGGCGTTCAACACATCGAGCGTGGTGCGGCTGCCGACGATCGCTTCCCGCTGCACGCCATCAAGGGCGATTTCCTGGGCGCGGATCGCCACTCGCACGCTCTCAACCTGGGCTTTCGAGCTTTGCAATTGTTCCCAGGCCCGGGTCGCGGCTTCCACCGCGATGCGTCGCTGGTCATCGACCACCTGCCGGGCCGAGGAGGCCTGCTCGCGGGCCTGCCGGATCTGCGAATATTCGATGCCGCCCTGATAGATCGGGATGCTGACCTGCGCGCCGATACTGGCCAGCGAGCTCCGTGTATGGGGCGTGTTGGTGTTGTCGAAACGCTGCCCCAGCCCGATCGCGTTGACCTGCGGCATGAGCTGGGAGACCTGCACGTCGATGAAATCCCGGGCCGAGGCTTCGTCGAACAGCGCGGCGACGACCAGGGGATTGGAGATCGACGCCACCTGGGCCGCATCCGAGGCATTGCGGATCGGCGGACGCAGCGGCTGCGGCGCCAGCAGGCGCTGCGGCGCCTGCCCGATCACGCGCTGGAAGGCGGCGCGACTTATCTGCAGGTTACCTTCCGAAAGGGCACGTTGCGCGCGGGCCTGGGCCAGCCGGCTTTCCGCCTGGGCGACATCGGTGCGCGTGATCTCGCCCACCCGAAACCGCTCATTGGTCGCGCGCAACTGCTCAGTCAGCACCTGCTCGTTGTTCATGAACAGGCGAAGTTTTTCCTGGTCGCGGATGACGTTGACATAGGCCTGGACGGAATCGGCCATGACCTGCTGTTCCGTGTTCAGCAGACGGGCGCGCTGGGCCATGACCTGGTTCTCTGCCCGGCGGGTGGAGGAGACGGTGCGCCCGCCGCGGAACAGCGGCTGCTGGATCACGAACTGGGCGTTGCCGATGGTCCGGTCCACATGCAGCGTGCTGGGCACGGTGGGTGGATAGACCCAGACCTGCTGGGCATTCCGGTCCAGCGCCGCCGAGAGGCCGCGGCTATTGCCGTTGCCCTGGGACGCGGCGCCGGAGACAGTCACCGTCGGCCGCCAACCGGCCAGAGCCTGGGGCACGTTCTCATCCACCGCCCGCAGCTGGGCCCGCGCGGCCAGCAATGTCGGGTTATTGCCGTAGGACATGGCCAGAGCCTCGGGCAGCGTCTGCGCCGCAGCCTGCGGCAGGCCGGCGCCGAGCGGCAGCAGCAGGGCGGCGGACAGCGCGAAGCGGGCGCGCGAGACGATCATCGAAGGCAAATCCTTCCGAGGCGGGCGCCGGCGCAAACCGACCTCGCCGATGGCCAAGTGACCCCGGCGATGCGCAACGTCGCGTCGAGGACCGGTAGGCAAGGGACAAGCATGTTATGGGCCACGAAGGTTAGCCTAATGCTGACAAGGGCGGAGGGCGAGAGCTGCGGGCGGCGGCATCCCGCCCCACCGTCAGAATTGGAAGGCCGGGGCAGGCTCGAAGGCCGGCAGGGGGGCGGTCGCGCAATCATGCGCCGGCAGGGTGGAAAGCGCCCCGCCGATCCGCCGCGCCAGCACCGCCCGGCTGCGCCCCCGTCCCTCGCCCAGCACCGTGACCAGACGACCGCCCTCAGCCAACTGCCCGACGATGCCGTCGGGCAGGCTCGGCACCTCGCCTTCAATCACGATCACGTCATAAGGGGCGCCGGCCGCCCAACCCTGCGGCAGCGGCCCCTGCTCAAAGCGGAGCCCGCCAGGCGGCACCAGCCCGACCATCGCCGCGCGTCCACGCGCGATCAGCGCGGGGTCCGATTCCAGCGCCGTCACGCGCACGCCGCAGCGGGCCAGAATGGTCGCGCCATAACCCGCGCCAGCGCCAACGATCAGGGCGCGATCCCCGGCCCGGGGTTCGGCCAGTTGCAGCAACCGCGCCACGATGAGCGGCGCCGCCAACACCCGGCCCTGCCCCAGGGCCACATCTTCATCCGCATATGCCCATGCGCCGAGGTTGGCGGGCAGGAAGGCCTCTCGCGGGACCTCCCGGAAGGCGGCGAGTAGCGCCGGATTGACCACCCGGCTGGGGCGCAATTGCCCATCGACCATAAGCATCCGCGCTTTGGCGAAATCCATCGATCGAAACCTCTTGCAGACAAGGGCTTATACAAGCTTGGACGCCGCCTCGCCAAGCGCCGGTCCGCAGGGGCCTGCCGCGGCCTGCTTGACCTGACCCCGACTTGGCCCGATAGGTGTGAACCGTAGGCATGTTCGCATGCCGGCTCGGGCTGGTCCGATGGCCGAGTGGTCAGGCACAGGTCTGCAAAACCTGCTACGGCGGTTCAATTCCGCCTCGGACCTCCACCCGCTTTTGGGGCTTACATGCGGGCGGAGCGATTGCTATAGCCGAGCTCTGGCTGATCCGGCGTGGCGCAGCGGTAGCGCAGCGGACTGTTAATCCGTTGGTCGTTGGTTCGAATCCAACCGCCGGAGCCAGGCCCCCCTCACCCAGCACCCTCACCTTCCGGCCGCTGCCCGGCCTTTGCCCCCAGCATTCCTGCGATCCGCCGTTCCAGGACGAGAAAGCCGAAGGGCTTGAGGATGACCGCCGCGCCCTCGGGCAGCGCCACGCGGGTGTAGCCGGTGATGAAGATCACCGGCAGGCCGGGCCGGCGTGCCCGCGCGGCCTCGGCAAGGCTGGGCCCGTCCATCCCCTGCGGCAGGCCGACATCGGTCACCAGGATGCCCGGCCGCAGCCCGGCATCCAGCAGCCGCAGCGCCGCGGCGGCGTCCTCTGCCTCCGCCACCTGATAGCCGAGGTCGCGCAGCCCTTCGGCCAGCGGCAAGCGCACCGACACTTCGTCTTCCACCAGCAGCACCAGCGCGCCATACTCGGGTGGCGCGAGCAAACTCGCCACCGGCGGGGCAATGGTCCCGTGCGCGTCGGCGGGCATGGCCGGTAGAAAAATCCGCACGGTGGTGCCCTGCCCCGGCGCGCTCTCCAGCCGCAGCACCCCGCCCAGTTGTCGCACCAGGCCGTAAACCTGGCTCAGCCCGAGCCCACTGCCCTCGCCTTGCGGCTTGGTGGTGAAGAAGGGCTCCAGCGCACGCTCCAGCACCTCCGGCGGCATGCCGCGGCCGTTATCGGCAACGGCGATGGCCACGAACTCTCCCGGCACGGCCGTCTCGGTCGGCTCGATATCGGCCGGGGTCAAAGTCACATCCTCGGTCGCGATCGTCAGCCGGCCGCCCCCCACCAGCGCGTCGCGCGCATTAATGCACAGGTTGAGGACCGCATTCTCCAACTCGCTGGGGTCGCAAAGCAGGAAGCGGTCGCCATTCTCCAAGCGAAACACGATCTCGATCGCCGGCCCCAGGGTCCGGCGCAACATCTCTTCGATGCCGCGGATCAGCGTATCGACATCCAGGGCTTGCGGCTCCATCTGCCGGCGGCTGGCGAAAGCGAGCAGCCTTCGGGTCAACCCCGAGGCCCGCACCGCGGCATCCTTCGCCGCGGCCAAGAAGCGCGGCGCCTCCGTGGCGCGGCCCGTGGCCAGGCGCTGCTGCGCCATCTCCAGGCTGCCGGTGATCCCTTGCAGCATGTTGTTGAAGTCATGCGCGATGCCGCCGGTCAGTTGGCCGAGCGCCTGCATCTTCTGCGCCTGCTGAAAGGCCGCCTCGGTCCGCTTGAGTTCGGTCACGTCCTGGCCGATACCGCCCACCCGCTCGATCGTGCCATCCGGCCCGCGCATGGGGAACCCCGTGCTCCGCAGCCAGCGCAACTCGCCATCGGCGCGGCGGATGCGATACTCGTAGCGTACCCGCTCGCCCGTCCAGATCCGGGCGATACTGCCCTGCACATGCGCCCGGTCGGCCGGCAGGATCATGTCGATCCAGGCGTCCGGCCCCAAGCCCTGCCCCGGCTCGGCCATGGCCATCGCGACGCTCTGACCGAAGATCGTCTCGACGGCGGGGCTGAGATATTCGAGGCGCCGCGTCTTGGCATCACGAATCCAAAGCACATCGGAGGAGGCATCGCCGAATTGCCGGAAGCGCTCCTCGCTGGCGCGCAACTGGTCGCTAACCCGCAGCCGTTCGATCAGATCGGTGGCCAAGGTCGCCGCCAGCCGCGCCTCCCGCTCGCGCAAAGCCCCATCGGCGCGGGCCCGCTGGATCGTGGTCCAGAGCCGTTCGCCGGTATCGTGCAGCAGGGCGATCTCAGGGACCGTCCAATCGCGCGGTTTGGTGGCAGCCACAAAGAGCGCACCGACCAGCCGGCCAGCCTCGAACAGCGGTGTGCCGATGCTGGAAATGATACCCAGCGCAGCGTTGCCCGCACGGTCGGCATCGGGCACCTGGTCTGAGAGCTGCGTATCGCGGACGGCATAGTCGGTGCCGCCGCGCAGAAGCGCGATCGACCAGGCAAACTCGGCGATAGGGTGATCACCGGCCAACGAGATGGCACCATCGCGCGCGAAGTCCCGCTCGACCCGCACGGTCCCGGCACCCTCATCGATCTCGATGTAATACGCCCGGTCGGCCGCCATTTGCTCGGCCAGCAGGCGGCAGGCTTCGCCCAAAATCCCGGCCGGATCGGCCAGCGGGCGCAATGCATCAGCCAGCCGCAGTTGAAAGACCTGATGGTCCTGGCGCTGATAGCTCCCCGCGGCAGCGTCCCCTGCCGGCGCGTTGCCCTCCCTCTCGGCCATACTCCGCCTCTCTCCCTCTCCAGCGCTGACCTGAGGGCGGTTCTACGCCGCGCGGGACCGTCCCGGGCTGGATCGGTCCAGTGAGGGGCTGGCTGGCGCTTGGACCAGACTATGTCGTCCCCGCGATAGGGTGACGAGCGCTCCAAACTCCATTCCGGGATTTATGCCATCACATTTCAGTGAGGCATTTTCGCTATGGTTTATATCCGCATCGGTCTGGTGGGTGGCAGCGTGTCGCAATATCGCGCCCCTGCCAAAAACTCTTCCCCTCTCCCCCCCGGCGATGGTTCCCTGGCAGCAAGAAGCAATGCCCGGGGAGGCACTAACATGCGTCGGCGTCATCTGCTGGCTCTGGCCGCGTCTCCATCGATACCCGCCATCGTCCGCCCGGCCGCGGCCCAGGCGGGCTGGGTGCCGGATGGGCCGATCCTTCTCGTCAGCGGCTATGGCCCGGGCGGGTCCACCGATATCGGCGCGCGGCTGATCGCCGACCGCATGGCCCAGGCGCTGGGGCCTGACGTCCGGATCATCGTGGAAAACCGCCCCGGCGCGGCGGGTGCGATCGCCACGGAATGGCTGAAGGGCCGCCCGGCCGATGGCACCACGATCATGTTCCAGGAAACCGGCGCCGGGGCGGCGGCCCCGGTCGCGACCATCGGCGGCACCCGCTACGATCCCATCCGGGATTTCACCCATATCGGCGTCGTTTCCGACCCGCCCGGCCCCTTCGTGTTGAATCGCGACTTCGCGCCGCCCAGCCTGACGCCACAGCAGATCCTGCAGAAGATGAAGGAAGCCCCGCCGGAGAGCATCACCTTCGCCTCCTCCGGCTTCGGCGGCGTGCTGCATCTGCGGGCGGAAATCCTGTCGCAGTATCTGGGCGCGAAGTTCGTCCATGTGCCCTATCGCAGCGGCGCGCAGATGGTCACCGCCATCATGACAGGGGAGGCGCAGTTCGGCATCGCCGCCCTGGCCAGCGCCATGCCCTTCCTGCGGGATGGCAAGATACGCGCCGTCGCCATGGTCGGCGACAAGCGCTTCCCCACCTTGCCGGAGATTCCGACCATGGCGGAAATCGGCGTGCCCGGCTTCGAGAATGCCGGCTGGTTCATGCTCTGGGGCCCGGCCAATATGCCGCGCCCGGCGGCGGAGGCGCTGAACCGCGCCCTGGTCATCACGCTGCGCGACCCCGTGGTGCGCGACCGCATGCTGCTGGCCGGCCACGCCCCGGTGCAGGGCGAGAACACGCTGGACTCGACCCGCGCCTACATGATCCGCGAATTGGCAGAGGTGCAGCGCATGGTGGACCTCACCGGCGTGCGGCTGCAGCCGTAGCGCCTACCCCGCCACCAGCCGGGCGAAATGCGCGCGCATCCGCGCCGCATCCGGCTCCTGCCCGGTGAACAGGCGGAAGGCATCCACCGCCTGGTGGACCGCCATCCCACCGCCATCCAGCGTCCGGCAGCCCAGCGCCCGCGCCGCGCGCAGCAGCGCGGTCTCCAACGGGAAATAGATCACCTCCGCCACCCACAGCCGGGGATGCAGCAGCGCGGGGTCGAGCGGTAGGCCCGGATGCGTCGCCATCCCGATCGGCGTACAATTCACCAGGCCATCCAGCTCCAGCCGCGCTGGCAGCGCCGCCAAGGCCTGCACCCGGCCCGCGCCAAAGCGGGCGTTCAGAGCCGCCGCCTGGGTCGCGGCCCGCGCCGCGTCCACATCGAACAGTGACAGCGCCTCCACCCCCAGCACCAGCAACGCATGCGCCACCGCCGCCCCGGCCCCGCCGACGCCGATCTGCAGCACCCGCTGGCGCGGCGCCTCCGGCAGGCCCCGGCGGAAGCCGGCGGCGAAGCCCGACCAATCCGTATTGTGGCCGAGCCGCCGCCCGTCCCGCAGCAGCACGGTATTCACCGCCCCCAGCGCCGCGGCTTCGGACGAGAGGTCGTGCAGCAGCGGCAGCACCGCCTGCTTGCAGGGATGGGTGATGTTCAGCCCGCTGAAGCCCATCCGTTCGGCCGCCAAAAGCAGCTCCGGCAGCGCGTCCGGCCCCAGCCCCAACTGGGCGAGGTCGATCCGCTGATAGACCAGCCGCCGCCCCTGCGCGGCCGCCTCCGCCTCATGCATCGCCGGGCTGAGCGAGGCGGCGATGCCATGGCCGATCAGGCCGGTCAGGATGGTGGGGCGGGAGAGATCGGGCATTGGCCTCACCCGCCCCGCTAATCCGGCTTGATACCGACGCGCTTCACCACATCGGTCCAGGCCGCTGTCTCCTCAGCCTGCCGTTCGGCGACGGCGCCGGCCGGGGCGAAATCGGCGAAGGTGCCGGCCTCCTCGGCGCGGCGCTGCACGCCGGGGTCGGCCAACACGGCGCGCAGTTCGGTCTGCAGCCGCTCGATCACCGCCGGCGGCGTGCCGACCGGGGCCATCAGCGGGAACCAGCTATCGATCGGGATCGGCTCGAATCCCTGTTCGATCAGGGTCGGTGTCTCGGGCAGGGCGCGATGCCGGGCCGCGCCCGTGGTCGCCACCGGCCGCAGCCGCCC
>CAITYE010000482.1 GCA_903896535.1 uncultured Paracraurococcus sp. | reverse complement strand
TGGCCCGTGCCTTTGACGGCAGCAGCCAGCCGGTGCGGATCGTCGTGCCCTTCACCCCCGCGGGGCAGACGGACATCCTCGCCCGCCTCTTCGCCCAGCGCCTCGGCACGCTCTGGCAGCGCCCGGTGATCGTGGAGAACCGGCCGGGCGGCAATGCCATGATCGGTGCCGATGCCGTGGCCAAGGCGTCGCCGGACGGCACCAGCCTGCTGGCGATCACCCTGACCCATGCGGTCAACGCCTCGCTCTTTCCGCAGGGCCCCTACGATTTCCAGCGCGACCTGCAGACGCTGACGTTGCTGGGGTCGCTGCCGTTGGTCGTCGTCGTCCCGTTCGGCCGGCCCTGGCGCAGCCTTGGCGACCTCGTCACTGCGGCGCGCGCGGGGCAGAAGCTGAATATCGGCTCCTCCGGTACCGGCTCGCCGCCACATCTGGGGCTTGAGCTGTTCAAGCGGGCGACCGGGAAAGGCGAGACCATCACCCATATCCCTTATCGCGGCGGCGCGCCTTCGGTCACCGATCTGGTGGCGGGGACGCTGGATGCCCTGATCTCCAACCTCCCCGAATGCATCACCCAGGTGCAGGCGGAGCGGTTGCGTCCGCTGGCGGTCACGACGCCCGAGCGACACCGCCTGCTGCCGACGGTGCCGACCGTTGCCGAAGCCGGCCTGCCCGACCTGACCATGACCAGCTGGACCGCCCTGCAGGCCCCGGCCGGCGTGCCAGAGCCGCTGGCCGAGACGCTGGCCGCGGCGATCCGTCGCGCGGCAGCCGATCCGACGCTGGTCGAAAAGGCCAGCGATTTGGGCTTCACGCTGATCGCCGCTGACCGCGCCGCCTCCCGGCGTTTCGTCGCCGCCGAGGTCGCCCGCTATGCGCAGCTGGTAGCGGAGGCGGGCATCAAGCCGGAGTGATCAGCGGCCGAAGCGCAGCGGCGAGCCGGCGGCGATCCAGCGCGCCTCAATGGCATCGATATCGATCTCGCCCGACGGGTCGGCCTTGCGCGGATTGCGGTCGAAGAAGGGCGCGCGCACCTGCTTCCACATCTCGACCAGCCGGCGCAGTTCCTGGATGGGCTCGGGATGGTCGTCGACCCGGATGTCGAGGTCGTTGAAGTCCTCGTTGCTGATCAGCACCATCGCCGCCGACTGCTTGCCGCGGCGATCGCCGCCGGCGGCCTGGCCGGCCTCCATGCCACGCATCAGGCGCTCGGGCAGCGGCAGGCCCATGCTCGCCCGCATGGCCGCGACCGTCGCCGCCACCACCTCGGCATTGGCGAGCATATTGCCGGCAACCGAGAAACCTTCGCCCCGGGTATCGCCGCACCAACCGACGCAGTTCCGGCCGGTCCAGGCGGCGCTGCGGCCGTGGCGGTCGGTCACGTGCAACTGCCGCATGCCCGCCCCCTGGTCGCCGGCCAGCGCGCTCTGGATCGCATCCTCGGGCGGCAGGCCCCGGGCCAAGGCGTCCAGCACCGCGGGTCCGAGATAGCGGTTGGTCATGGATTGCGTGGCCACCGCCCCGACGCCTGGGCGAAGATGCGGGACGCTGGCGCCCACCGCGAAATTGCATGTGGATACAGCGACCGCGAAGGCGCCGGTCGTCGGATCATGGGCGGTGATGGACCAGGTCATGCGGGCCTTCGCTGGCGGTTGCATCGCCCCGGCCCCGGCGGCAGTTTGCTTCGAAGAGGGGAGACACGATTTCATGCCGCAGCCGCTCGTCCGGCGCAATCTGTTGCTGGCTACACTGGCGCTGCCAGCCCTGGCCCAAGCCGATACCACCTGGCCGGACCGGTCGGTACGCTTGCTGGTGCCCTTTGGCGCGGGCGGCGCGGCGGATACCCTCTCGCGCACCGTGGCCCAGGCCTTCCCAGCACATGGCCATGGCCAGAGCATGGTGGTCGAGAATCGTGGTGGCGCCGGCGGCACCATCGCGGGCTTGGCCTGCGCCCAGGCCAAGCCGGATGGCACGACGCTCATGCTCTCCGATCTCGGCGCCAATGCGATCGGGCGGGAGTTGCAGCCGAGCGTCCCCTACGATCCCGCCACCGCGTTCACCGCCATCTGCCATCTGGTCAACCTGCCGCTCGCCCTGGTGGTACCGACCTCCCTGCCGGTGACCGACCTGGCCAGTTTCATCGCACTGGCCCGGCAGCGGGGCGATCTGAACTATGCGCATCCCGGAATCGGCTACGCCGGGCATCTGGCGCAGGAACAGATGAACCGCGATCTCGGCCTGAAGATGACACCCGTGCCCTATCGCTCCGGTGCCGAGGTGGCCCGCAGTATCATTGCCGGGGAGACCCAGAGCACCTTGATGACGGTCTCCACCTCCCTGCCCTTCGTGCGAGAGGGGAAGATGCAGGCCCTCGCCGTTTCCTCACAGCACCCGGTGCCGCAACTTCCTGGGGTACCGCCGATCGCCGCGACCCTGCCCGGCTTCGAGGCGCTGGTTTGGCACGGCATCGTGGGTCCCGCCGGCCTGCCGGGCGACCTGACCGCCGCCATCAATCGCACCTGCAACGCGATCATCGCCGAACCGGCGGTCCGCGAGCCGACGATCGCCCGACAGGCAGCCTTCATGGTCGGCGGCACACCGCAGCAGTTCGCCACCTTCATCCAGGCAGAAATCGCCCGCTGGACGCCACTGATCCGCGCCCTGGGCCTGAAAGCGGAGTGAGACACCCGATGCCCGAGATCGTCCCCGCCCGCCCCGCCGCCACGGTCCTGCTGCTGCGCGACGGCACTGCGGGCATCGAGGTCTTCATGGTGGTCCGCAACCGCGAGATCGAGTTCGCCGGCGGCGCCCTGGTCTTCCCCGGCGGACGGGTGGAGGCCGACGACCACAGCATCGCCGGTACCGAACCGCTCGACGGATTCCGCATCGCTGGCATCCGCGAGACGTTCGAGGAGACCGGCGTGCTGCTGGCCCGGCCGGTCGGCGAAACGGCGATGCTCGATGCCGCGCGACTGGCCAAGATCGCGCCGCGCTGGCAAGCGCAGGTGGCCAAGGGCGAGGCGCCGCTATCGGCCTTGCTTGCCGCGGAAAGGCTCACCGCCGCCGCCGATAGCATGATTCATTACGCGCATTGGATTACCCCGGAGAGCCGTTCCAAGCGTTTCGATACGCAGTTCTTCGCTGCCGCTGCGCCGCCCGACCAGGTGGCGATACATGACGGGCAGGAGAGCGAGGACAGCGTCTGGATTCACCCTTTGCAGGCGATCAACGAGGCCAATGCCGGCGAGCGGCGGCTGGTCTTCGCCACGCGCAAGGTGCTGGAGAAGCTCGGCCGCAGCCGGAGCGTCGCCGAAGCCCTGGACGCAGCACAGGCGGCCCGCGTGGTCACAGTCATGCCACGCATGATCCAGATGAGCGGTGGCTGGCGGCTACAAATCCCGGCCGAGGCGGATTACGGAGGCAGCGAGTTCGAGATGCTCGACGCGCCGGCGATTTAGAGCGCGATGCGTTG
>CAITYE010000481.1 GCA_903896535.1 uncultured Paracraurococcus sp. | reverse complement strand
CAGCATGCTCTAGGCCACGCGGCCACGCCGCGCGCTGCCAGCCTCAGCGCCCCTCGGCCGCCGCGCGCATGGCGGCGGCCACCGCCTGGTCGCGCGGATCGGCGCTGGCGGCGAGGCCGGCGGTCGCGCCGTCTCTATCCGCGGCGCTGCGGTTCTGGCTCAGCTTGCGCTTGCAGATCAGCGTTTCGATCCGCAGCACCAGGCCGATGATGGCGCGCAGCTGCCCGGCCACGAAGGGCTCTGGCGCATCTGCCACCGCCCAGGGGCGGGGCTGGGCGGCCTCCTTCTCCCGCGTCAGCTCGCTGACGATGGCGTGCAGCGCGGCCGGGTCCTCGACCATCTCTACCGGGCCGGCGGCGTGCACCGCTTCGTAGTTCCAGGTGGGCACGACCTTATGGTGCTCCGCCTTGCCGGGGTACCAGTTGGGGGAGACATAGGCCTCCGGCCCCCGGAAGATCGCGACCGCCCGCCCGGCCTGGGCCAGCGCCTGGGCATGCGGGTTGGCGCGGGCGAGATGGCCGATCAGCCGCGCCCCATCGGCGCTGAGGCTGAGCGGCAGATGCGTCACGTCAGGGACGCCGCCGGCCCCGTTGGAGACGAGGCTGGCGAGGCGGGCGCTGCGGATCAGCGGGTGGAGGATCTCTGGGCGGTCCTCCCGGAAGGCGGCGGGGGTGTACATGGGGGCGAGGATGCCGCCGGCGGTGGGGTGAGGCCAGAGGCAGCTTCGGCCCGGCGCGGTTGCGCCGGGCCAGGTTGGGGGCGGCGCCGCTCAGTCGTCGAGACGTTCGGCGTCGACCAAGCGCTTCGCCGCGCGGCTGCGATGGAGGCCGGCCAGCAGCACCAGGCTCAGGCCGAAAAGGCAAAGGCCAGCCGGTTCGGGGACCGCCTGGGTGGCACCTGCGGTCACGAAGCCGCTGCCGGTAATCTGATACACGCCCGAGGCGACGCCGTTCACAGTCGTCCCAAAAATATTCCCGGCGCTGTCAGCAACGAGGCTGCCAAAGGCGTTTGCGCCATACGTGCCGTTGAACGCAGCGAGGGTCGACAGGGTATAGCCGCCGCTGCCCTTGATAAGCTCGAACACGGTGCCGAGGTTGTTCGCACCGCCGGCCCAAGTCGTGCCAAACAGGTTGCCGGCACTATCGGCGATGAGGTTGGCCGCAGGGTTCGCACCATTGGTCCCGTTGAAGGTCGCAAGGGTCGAGAGGACGTAGCCCCCACTGCCCTTGGCAAGCTCGAAGACGATCCCCTTGTCGTTGGCGCCGCCGTTGTACGTGGTCCCGAAAAGATTGCCTGCACTATCGGCCATGAGGCTGCCGTAGGGCGCGGCGCCGTTGGTTCCATTGAAGGTGGCGAGAGTCGTGAGCGTATACCCGCTGCTGCCCTTGACTAACTCGAAGACGGTGCCAGCGTCGGTGGCCCCGATGCCGGCGGTGGTCCCGAACAGATTGCCGGCGTTGTCGGCGATGACCCCGGCGACAGGGTTTCCGCCGGAATTGCTGCTGAACGCGGCGAGGGTCGAAATGCTATAGCCCCCGCTGCTCTTTACCAGTTCGAACACGGTGCCTGCGCCACCCGGCCCGAAGGAGTTGGTGGTCCCGAACAGGTTGCCGGCGCTGTCGGCGATGAGAGCCGAATTAGGCGAGATTCCGTTGGTGCCGTCGAACGTCGCAAGGGTCGAGAGGGTGTAGCCCCCGCTGCCTTTGACCAATTCGAACACGGTGCCGTAGTCGTGCGCCCCGCCGGAATTCGTTGTCCCAAAAAGGTTCCCAGCACTGTCGGCGAAGAGGACGGCACGAGAGTAGCTGCCATTGGTGCCGTCGAAGGTGGCGATCGTCGAGAGTGAGTAGCCCCCACTGCCTTTGGCCACTTCGAACACGGTGCCTTTGTTGGCCGCGCCGCCCCAAATAGTGGTCCCGAACAGGTTGCCAGCGCTGTCGATGGTAAGGCCGGCAAAAGGGGACAGGCCGTTCGCACCGTTGAACGTCGCAATCGTCGTGAGCGTCGCCGCATGGCCGAGGGCCGGGACCGCCAGCGGGATAAGCTGCGTCAGCAGCATTAGCGTCCGGCGATGCCTTTTGCCTTGCTTGTCGGATATGGCGTGCATCTCGTCTCTCCCGTCGGCGACGCCGGGATGGCATCGACGGCGGCAGGATGCGTCACACCGGAATTCTTGGTCGAAGCCTGTCGAGGCTTGGGTGCTGCTTTAAATTCTCAACGCGTATCCAAATTTTTCCGTCGTCTTTTCAATGCCTTAAGACTTCCCCACGAATCCCGCCGCAGCCAATGGCGACGGAACAGGCTCTGCCGTGCCCGCATCGGCGGGCGTGGCGCTGTGCGCGAGGGGCGTTCGCGCGAACCGCCAAGATCCGGATCGGCACCTGCTGCATCGGATGCGGGCCACGTGCCAGCGACCAGCCCCGCCGAAGCGGCCGCACTTCGGCAAGACCCCGACTATTCGCATGGATGCAGGCGAGACGCCCGACCCGCCGCGCCCCATCGGCGCTGCGGCCGAGCGGCAGAAGCATCGCGTCGGGCATGCCCGACGCGACATTCGGTTCTGGCGTGCTGAGGGGGGGGGACGCTGCGGATCGGCGGGCCGATGTGGCCGGGGGATAACTGGCCCGGCGCTGGTGCGCCGGGCCCGATCGGGGACAAGCCCGCTCAGTCTCCCAGCAGCTCGGCGGCGGCCAGGCGCAGCGCCCGCCGGGTCCGCCGCGCGGCGGCGAGCAGCAGCAGGGCGAGGCCGAGCAGGGAGAGGCCACCCGGCTCCGGCACCGGCTGAGTCGCATCGACCGTGACGAAGCTCACGTGCCCCTGGATCGTCCGATAGATGTTCCTGTTGGTGCCCTGGTTGGGCGTGCGGTAGTCAAACGAGCCGCAGCAATTCAAGACCGAATTCTGGTGCACAACCGCCCACAGAGCGAAATCCTGCTGCGCAAGCTGCTGTGGGCCGTTGAGGCCGCCATCGGCGGGCGGTCCCATGGACGGAACGTAGCCGGCGAGCCCGCCGATATAGAGGTAGTCGGTACCGCCGGGTCCAACGATGTGGTTAAAGACCACCTGGCTGCCGGGATCGAAATTCAGCGACTTCACCACCACGCTCGTCTGGTTGAAAGCGTTCGTGGACGGGTCGAACGTCACCAGGAATTCGCCCCGAGCCTCGGTCAGCGGTGGCGGGGCGACCTGCGCGATGGGGACGAGCGTTTGCGTGGATTCGTCCCATGCCTGCTCGATCGGGGCGACGAAGGCGATGTCAAGCGTGATCAGTGCCGCCTCGACGCGCGCCGCACCGGCGATGCTGACCAGGGCGCTCGAGATGTACAGCAGGCTCTTGCAAAGGGGGTGCTTCATGGTCCGGCTCCCGATCTTGCGCGGCGTGAGAATTCAGCCGGCGAGGCCAGGAAGCCCCGAAGCGCAATTTGGGT
>CAITYE010000480.1 GCA_903896535.1 uncultured Paracraurococcus sp. | reverse complement strand
TCGGCGCGCCGGAAGCCAAGGCCGTGCCCAGCGCCTGCGACGCTGTCGCGGGCAACCTCGTCCAGAACTGCGGCTTTGAGACCACTGGCGGGTGGGACCAAGCATTATCCTCGGCGAGCAACGACTTCGGCCCGCATACCGGAGCCGCCGGCGGCAGTGTCTTTTGGTTTGATGGCGATAAGTACACCCAGACCATCAGCGGCCTGACCATCGGCGAGACCTATAATTTCTCCGCTTGGATCCTGGATGGCTACACCTCGTCAGCGGCGATGCTTGCCGCCATCGGTTCGACCAGCCTGTTCAGCGCCTCGGCGACGGACAGCTGGACGGAGCAGACCGGCAGCTTCATCGCCGACTCCTCCTCGATGGTGCTCTCCATCGGCACTATCAATTCGGGGGGTGGCTATGGCGCCGTCGATGACGTTTCCATAGTGCTCGCCAGCACGCCGGTGCCGGAACCCGCCAGCGCGGCGCTGCTCGGCCTCGGCCTCGCCGGCCTCGCCAGCCTGCGCCGCCGGCGCTGAACGCCCGCCGCGTGCGCCGGGTCCTCCTCGCCTGGGAACTCGGCGGCGGCTACGGCCATATCCATCGCGTCCTGCCGCTGGCCGACCAGCTGGCCGCGGCAGGCCTCGAC
The DNA here is from genome assembly GCA_903896535.1 of uncultured Paracraurococcus sp. Lineage (GTDB taxonomy): Bacteria > Pseudomonadota > Alphaproteobacteria > Acetobacterales > Acetobacteraceae > CAITYE01. The sequence goes on along the minus strand of CAITYE010000480.1, from coordinate 2,897 downwards.
GTAACGCTCGCGCTCCGCCATCGCGCGACGGCGGACGCCCTGCTGGGTGGGCGGCGGCACAGCCTGGTGGATGCGCCCCCTGGGCCGCCCGCCATGCCCGTGCCGGTGCGCATCGAAAGCTGGGCGGACCTCGTCTTCAACGCCGGCTTCGGCCAGCCGGAGGCGGCGGCGCGGAGCATCGGCCAATGGGCCGCCCTGCTGCGCGCCGCGCGCAGCGATCTCCTTATCGCCGAATTCGCCCCGGGCGCCATGCTGGGCGCGCGGCTGACCGGGCTGCCCTGCCTTGTCCTCGGCACCGGCTGGAGCCTGCCGCCCGCCACCCGGCCGCTGCCGGCCATCCGCTTCTGGGCGCCCCCGGCGCCGGAGGTGCTGGCGGCGGGGGAGGCACGGCTGCTCGCCGCCGTGAACCCGGCGCTGCGCGGGGCGGGGCAGGGGCCGCTCGACAGCCTCGCCACGCTGTTCGACCCCGCCGCCGGAAGCCTCTGCACCTTTCCCGAGCTGGATCACTACCCCGCGCGGGTCGACGGCGCCTATTACGGGCCCATCTACCAGACCGGCGAAGGCGGCCCGGCGCACTGGCCGGCGGGGGCGGGGCCGCGCTGCTTCGTCTACGCGAACAACGCGCATCCCCTGCGCCCGGCGCTGCTGGCGGCGCTGGGGCGGCTGGGCTGGCCGACCGTGCTGCATCTGCGCGGCGCCGATCCCGGGCTGGGCGCGGGCCTGCCCGCCAACCTCTGGCTGGCGCCGGGGCCGCTGCGGCTGGATGGCATCCTGGCGGAGCGCCCGATCGTCATCTGCCAGGGGTTGCAGACCCATGCGGCGGCGTTGGTCGCGGGCTGCCCGGTGCTGTCCTTGCCCGAACACCTCGAACAGACCGGCATCGCCAACCGGCTGGTGCCGCAGGGGCTGTGCCAGGCGCTGGCCCCGCAGGCGAGCGAGGCGGAGGTGCTGGCCGCCCTTCTGGCGCTGCGGGAGGCGCCGGGCCTGCGCGCCCGGGCCGAAGGCTTCGCCGCGCTGTATCACGGCTATAAGCCCGACATCGCGCTGGCCGCGGTGGCCGAGGATGCGTTGGCGTTGCTCGGGTAGTGCGTTACGGCGCGGGGAAGACCGCGTCCGTCCGCCCGAGCAGCCGATAGGCCAGCAGCCCCACCCATTCCCGGAGGTTCCACTCCAGCCCCTGCAAGCGCGCGCCGAGCGAGGGGTCCAGCCATTCCGTCACGCCGGGGCCGGTGCGGTAGTTCACCGGCCAGGCCGTGATGGGCCAGCCCGCCTTGCGGAACACGCCCATGGCGCGCGGCATATGGCTGGCGGAGGTGACCAGCAGCCAGGTCTCCCCCGGCGCCGGCTTCACCAGCGCCAGGGTGTTCACCGCGTTCTCATGCGTGTTGCGGGACGCGCTTTCATAGGTGACCCGCGCGGGGTCGAGGCCAAGCGCGGTCCACAGCCGGCGCGCGACCTCCGCCTCCGTCACCGCGCCGGGCAGCAGGCTGGCGGTGCCGCCGGTGAAGACGATCCGCGCCGCGGGGAAGCGCCGCGCCAGGGCGACGGCTTCGGTCATGCGCTCCGCCGCGCCGTTCAGCGCGGGGATGCCGCGCGCTTCGGTCAGCTTGGTCTCCACCGCGCCGCCCAGGATGACGATGCCGGTGACGGTCTCGGGCACCGGGGTGGGGCGGGGGAAGCGGTTTTCCAGCGGCGCTTCCAGCAGCACCTGCACCGGCAGCACCAGCAACGCCAGCAACAGGCCAAGGCCCAGCCCCGCCGGCCAGCGCCCCCAGCGCCGGCCGCGCGCCAGCGCCAGCACGCCCACCAGGATCGCCAGCACAGCAAGGCTGCCCGGCCGCAACACCAGCCACAGCAGCTTCGAGAGGACGAACAGGGCATCCTGCATCAGAGGTCGAGGATACGCCGCGGATCGAGCCTGCCGCGCAGCCAATCGCTGAGCGCCAGCAAATTGCCCCGGAAGCGGCCCCAGCGATCGACCCAGGGCTCCGGCATCGCCGACATAACGAGGTTCTTCGCGGTATGCCGCAGCAGCGAAGGCAGCGCATGCGACCAGGGATAGGTCCCCTTGCGCGCGAGGTAGACCGAATTCGCCACCTGCGAATAGCCCAGCCGCACGCCGGGCAGGCGCCCGGCCTTGACGCCAAGATGCACGCCGCGCGCGCCGTTCAGCTTCAGGATGCTGCCGTGCCGGCCCAGCGCGCGGGTGGCGTCGAGATCCTCGTACCAGCCATAGAGCGGCAGCCTCTCGTCGAAGCGGATCCCGTGCTCACGCATCGGCGCAAGCCGCAGGCCCATATTGCAGCCATAGCCGTTGAAGACCTTTTCCGTCCGCATCAGGGAGGCGCCGCTTTCCTGCACCAGATAGCGGCGCAACACGGCATGCGCCTGAGACATGGTGTAGCCCGCGCCGTTCACCCCATCGGCCACCACGCGGCCGGTGGTGACCACACAATCCGGCTGCTGTTCGAAGATGCGTTCGGTGACCGCCAGGTATTCCGGCACGCAGAAGAAGTCGTCGTCGAAAAACACCACCACGTCGCAATCGCCAAGCGCGTCCAGAATGGCGTTGCGCTGGGTGGTCAAGCCCGGCTCCGCGATCAGGTACTCGACGCCGCGCACGGGCTCGTCGATATCCTCGGGCCCGACATGCGCGACCACCGTGCGGTCCGGCTTGCGTCGCTGCCGGGCGAGGTCGAGCAGCACCTCGCGCACCAGGCGCGGGCGACCGCGGGTGGCGATGCCGACGGCGACCTTCAAGCGGCGGCGCCCGCCAGCGGCGGCAGCGGCAGGCCGGCGCGCGGCGTCGCTGCCAGCATCCCGGCCATCCGGCCGCGCAAGCTCTGGGCGTAGTACCGGGCTGTCAGCCATTGGCCACGCAGAACGGCAAGCAGGAT
>CAITYE010000479.1 GCA_903896535.1 uncultured Paracraurococcus sp. | reverse complement strand
GCTCGCCAGGGCCTCGGCTTGACCCTTGAGGACATGGCGGAAAACCTCCGCATCCGGCAGGTCTACCTGGCGGCGCTGGAGGAGGGACGGCTGCGTGAGCTGCCGGCACCGGCCTATGCCACCGGCTTCGTGCGCAACTACGCCCGCGCGCTTGGCCTTGATGCCGACAGCTTCGTCCGGCGCTTCCTGGAAGTAAGCGGCACGGCGCCACGCAAACCGACGCTGGTCTTCCCTGAGCCGGTCCCCGAGCGGGGCACCCCAACCGGGGCCCTGCTGCTGGGCGGCGCCGCGCTGGCGCTGCTGGCCTATCTCGGCTGGTATTCCTGGTCCTCCCGGGGGCCGCGCACCGTCGATACCGTCCCGCCGCCGCCGCCGGCCATCGAGCAGGCAGCCCGCCCGCCGGCGCCCGCGCCGCCCCCGGTTGGCATGCCGCCTTCCCCATCGCTGAATCCCACGGCGGAGTCTGCCCCGGCGCCGGCGCCCGTGGCTGCCGCGTCGGTTATCCCCGGGCTGCCGGCCGGTACCCGGATCGCGCTGCGTGCCACCGATGAGGTCTGGGTGAGGGTGAGGCCCGCCAAGGGCGGCAAATCGATCGTCAACAAGGTGCTGAAGGCCGGCGATGTCGTCGCGGTCCCGGTCGAGGACATCTTCAGCCTGTCCACTGGCAACATCGCGCGGCTGGAAATCTTCGTCGACAACAAGCCCTATGCCGGCTTCGATCCAGGGCTAGGGCCGCGGAGCAATATCGCCCTGGTGCCGGAGCAGCTGAAGACCGAGAAGGTGCCGGCGGTGGCCGAACGGTCGAAGCCCCGGCCTGCCGCGCCGCGCGGCTGAGACCGAGCGGCCCCCGCCGCCCGGTGATTTCGCATATTGGCCCGCCCCTGCCGGGCAAGCCCTGAGGAATCCGCGATGAGCTACCGGCCCTATCAGCAAATCCTCCGGCGCAAGTCGCGCCAGATCATGGTCGGCAAGGTGCCGGTCGGCGGCGATGCGCCGATCACCGTCCAGACCATGACCAACACCATCACCGAGGATACGGCGGCGACCATCGCGCAGATCCGCCGCGCGGAAGTGGCCGGCGTCGACATCGTCCGGGTCTCGGTCCCGAACCCCGAGAGCACGGCGGCGCTGGCCGAGATCGTGCGTGAGGTGAATGTCCCGATCGTTGCCGATATCCATTTCCACTACCGCCGGGCGATCGAGGCGGCGAAGGCCGGCGCCGCCTGCCTGCGCATCAACCCGGGCAATATCGGCAGCAAGGAACGGGTGAAGGAGGTCGTGAAGGCCGCCCGCGACTATGGCTGTTCCATCCGCATCGGCGTCAATGGCGGCAGCCTGGAGAAGCACCTGCTGGAGAAATACGGCGAGCCCAACCCGGAGGCGCTGGTCGAAAGCGCGCTCTGGCACGCCGCCCATCTGCAGGACGAGGATTTTCACGAGTTCAAGATCAGCGTGAAGGCTTCTGACGTGTTTCTGGCGGTCGCCGCCTATCAGCAATTGGCCGAAGTCTGCGACCATCCGCTGCATATCGGCATCACTGAGGCGGGGGGGCGCCGCACCGGCACGGTGAAGTCGGCGATCGGCCTCGGCAACCTGCTCTGGGCCGGGATCGGCGACACGCTGCGCGTCTCCCTCTCGGCGGAGCCGGAGGAGGAGGTGCATGTCGGCTGGGAGATGCTGAAATCGCTCAGCCTGCGGCATCGCGGGGTGAAGATCATCTCCTGCCCCTCCTGCGCCCGGCAGGGCTTTGATGTCATCAAGACGGTGGCGACGCTGGAGGAGCGGCTGGCGCATATCGAGACGCCGATCACCCTGTCCATCATTGGCTGCGTGGTGAACGGCCCGGGTGAGGCGCTGATGACCGATATCGGGCTGACCGGCGGCGGCGCCGGGCGGCACATGGTCTATGCCGCGGGCAAGACCGACCACACCATCGACGAGGCGGCGATGGTCGAGCACCTGGTCGGGCTGGTCGTCGACAAGGCCACGGCGATCGAGGCCGAGACGGCGGCGGCCAAGGCGGCCGCGGCGAAGCAGGCGGCGGAATAGCCCGGCCCGGGGTGCGGCGCCTGGTATCCACGAACCGGCAATCCGATTGAACTAGGTTTCTGGCTCAGGGCCTTCTCCGGAGGTGCCCGGCTCCTTGAAACCGTGCATCCGCTCCTCCTTTCTCGCCCGGCCCGGCGCGGAAGCCGCGTCCCCGCCCCCCCCGGGGGGGGGGGGGCGACCGCCGGGCGGCGCTTCAAAGCCTCAATTTCTCAAGCCGAATCCCGGGTTTCCCTGCCTATTCCTGGGGGCGCGGCAATTGGGGCCGATCCGGCCTCAACCGTCTTGAGGTGCGCCCCGCCTGTCCTCCCCCGCGGCAGGCCGGCCCCGGCCCTAGAGCGCGATGCGTTGAGGCGGCATCGCCGAAGGCGCTGAATCGCGCGATCCAACACATGCTAGAGCGGGCTGCGTGAACGCATGTGAACGCAGCATGCTCTAGAGCCCCGTCTTGGGAATCTGTCCAAAAACGGCGTTCTGGTGGGTGCCGCCCCCCCCTTTGGGATTTGTCCGAAAGGTGCGTGTTGCTGGTTCTCGGCCGGCTTCGGCGATGTGTCCGGCGGCAGGCGGCGGGCCTTTGCGCCGCTTGCCGGCTTGCCCCCGGGCCGCCTGCTGCGGTAGGCGCTGCGCATGGCTTCTCCGCTTCAGCCCGCCCGTGGCACCCATGACCTCATCGGCGAAGGCTTCCGCCGCCATCAGGCGGTGATCGACACCGCCCGGCGCATCGCCGCCCTGTACGGCTTCGAGGAATGGGCGACCCCGATCTTCGAGGACACCCGGGTCTTCGCCCGTGGCCTTGGCGATACCTCCGATGTCGTCTCCAAGGAGATGTACAGCTTCGAGGATCGCGGCGGGGAAAGCGTCACGCTGCGGCCGGAGAACACCGCTGGGGTGTGTCGTGCCCTGGTCAGCAATGGCCTCACGCAGTCGAACCTGCCGCGCAAGGTGTTCTACGCCGGGCCGATGTTCCGTTACGAGCGGCCGCAGAAGGGCCGCTACCGGCAGTTCCACCAGATCGGCATCGAGGTGCTGGGCGCCGCCGAGCCGCTGGCCGATGCCGAGGTCATCGCCTGCGGCTGGCAGATCCAGCAGGCGCTGGGCATCGAGGAAGGCACGATCCTCGAAATCAACACCCTGGGCGATGCCGCGAGCCGGGAGGCCTATCGCGCCGCCCTGGTCACCTACTTCACCGGCCATGCCGACCAATTATCACCCGATAGCCGCATCCGGCTGGAGAAGAACCCGCTGCGCATCCTGGACAGCAAGGATGCCGGCGATCGTGCCCTGATGGCGGAGGCGCCGACCATTCACAGCCACCTCACCGCCGAAGCAGCGGCTTTCTACGAGACGGTGAAGCGCCACCTGGCCGCCTTCGGCGTGCCTTTCCGCGAAAACCCCCGCATCGTCCGTGGGCTCGACTACTACAGCCACACGGCCTTTGAGTTCGTCACCGAACGGCTGGGCGCCCAGGGCACCGTCATGGCCGGCGGGCGCTATAATGGGCTGGTCGAGGAAATGGGTGGCCCGCCCACGCCTTCGGTCGGCTGGGCGGCGGGGATCGAACGGCTGGCGATGCTGGTCGAGACCGCCGGCCTGACGCCTGCCGCGCCCCGCGCCGTTGCGGTGCTGCCGACCGGCGAGGCGGCCGAGGCCGCGGCGATCGAGGTGCTGCAATTCCTGCGTGCCCGCGGCGTGGTGGCGGAGATCGCCTATCGCGGCAACCTCAAGCGCCGGATGGAACGCGCCAACCGCATCGGCGCCGCGGCGGCAGTTCTGGTGGGTGCGGCCGAGGCGGGGCCGGGCGAGGTGGTGCTGCGCAACCTCGATGCCGGCACGCAGGCGGTCCTGCCGCTGGGCAATGTCACCGCCGCCCTGGTTGAGATGGGGCTGTTCGAGGCCGCGGCGCGCGCGACATGAGCCTGGCCGACAAGCTGGATCGGGTGCTGACGCGGGCTGAGGAAATCCGCCACCTTCTGGCGACAGCCGAGGGGACCCAGTTCGGCGCGCTGTCGAAGGAGCTGTCGGATCTCGAGCCCCTGGTCGAGAAGGTGGCCGCGCTGCGCGCCGCCACGCGGGCCCGCGATGAAGCTGAGGGGATGCTCGCCGATCCCGAGCTGCGCGAGCTGGCCGAGGACGAGTACCATGCCCAGAAGGAAGCCGTGCCGCGGCTGGAGCGCGAGGTGCAGCTCATGCTGCTGCCCAAGGATGCGGCCGATGAACGCAGCGCCATCCTGGAGGTCCGCCCGGCCGCCGGCGGCGACGAGGCGGCGCTCTTCGCGGCCGAGCTGTTCCGCGCCTATCAGCGCTACGCCGAAGCGCGCCGCTGGCGTTTCGAGGTGATGGAGTATGACGAGAGCGAGCTGGGCGGCGTCAAGGGCGCGGTCGCCGAGGTCGCGGGCAGGGGGGTCTTCGCCCGGCTGAAATTCGAGAGCGGCGTGCACCGCGTCCAACGCGTGCCGGCGACCGAGACCCAGGGGCGCATCCACACCTCGACCGTCACCGTGGCCGTGATGCCGGAAGCCGAGGAAGTGGACGTGCAGATCAACGACGGCGATCTGCGCATCGATACCTATCGCGCCAGCGGCGCCGGTGGCCAGCACGTGAACAAGACCGACAGCGCGGTGCGCATCACCCATCTCCCCTCAGGCGTCGTCGTGGCGATGCAGGAGGAGCGCAGCCAGCATAAGAACCGCGCCAAGGCGATGAAGGTGCTGCGGGCGCGGCTTTATGAAGCGCAGCGCAGCCGGCTGAACTCCGTCCGTGCCGCCGACCGCAAAAGCCAGGTTGGCACCGGCGATCGCAGCGAACGCATCCGGACCTACAACTTCCCCCAAGGCCGCGTGACCGACCACCGGATCGGCCTGACGCTGCACAAGATCGACCGTGTCATGCTGGGTGAGTTGGACGAGGTGATCGACGCCTTGACCGCTGAGCATGAGGCGGCGCGGCTGGCCGAGGCGGAGGGGTGAACGACTGCCCCGACCCGGCCGGGACAGTGGGCTTTTTCCTCTGCCGCGCTGGGCAGCACTTGCGCGCCGCCGCGATCGAGTCGCCCAGGCTGGAGGCGCGGCTGCTGCTGTCGCATGCGATGTCCTGCCGGCAGGAGGATCTGCTGCGCGACCCGCGCGCCGCGGTCCCCCCCGCGGCCGCCAACCACTTCGCGGCCCTGCTTCGTGGTCGCCTGGACCGGGCGCCGATCGCACAGCTGCTCGGGACACAGGAGTTCTGGTCACTGCCTTTTGCGGTTTCCCCGGCAACATTGGTGCCCCGTGCTGATACCGAGACGTTGATCGAAGCCGTCTTGGCTGAGTGCCCCGATCGTGGTGCCGTGCGGCGGGTGCTCGATCTGGGGACGGGGACGGGATGCCTGCTGCTGGCTACGCTCAGCGAATATCCCGCCGCCGACGGTGTCGGGATCGATCGAAGCCTGGCAGCGGCGGTGTTGGCGCGGCAGAACGCGGCGGCGCTTGGGCTGGATGGGCGGGCGCGCTTCCTGGTCGCCGATTGGACGGCGCCGCTACGAACCCGCTTTGACCTGATCCTCAGCAATCCGCCCTACATTGAAAGCGGCGCGATCGCGGGCTTGATGCCGGAAGTCGCACGGCACGAGCCGATGCTCGCGCTCGATGGCGGGGCCGATGGGCTGGTCGCCTATCGGGCGATTCTCGGCGGGTTGTCGGGGTTGCTGGCGCCGGCCGGGCGGGCGGTGCTGGAACTAGGGGCAGGGCAGCGAGGAGCTGTGCAGGCGATCGCCCATGCGTCAGGGCTGCGGGTGGTAGGGTGCCGCGCCGATCTCGGCGGTGTGGCGCGCGCCCTGGTATTGTCGGTAGAGTGAAAAAATCGATTGGCGCGCTTCGTGTGGGCGGCTAGTTTGATCGCTGGAGCCTGACAGCCAGGGAGTTGGCATCGAGCTTCAGGTTTGGGGAAGGTAGACCTGGGTGTCGCCTCCCTGTCGGATTTGACCATGAGCTGCGCCGTAGTTTCTCCCTGCCGGGCTGTCCGGCGGGATGCTGCGGCCCACCCGCAAGACGGCAGACCTCATAAAAATGAACATAAAACGCATGCGTGGCCGCGGCCATCGTCACGGGGGCGGTGGGGGCGGAGGTGGAGGCGGCGGCGGCGGCGGCGGACAATTCCGCCAAACCGGCCAGCAGCCGATGAATCGGAATCATGTCTTCGATTCGAGCGGGCCGGATATGCGGCTGCGTGGGACAGCGCAGCAGTTGTTTGAGAAATACCTTCAGCTGGGCCGCGATGCGACAGGGTCCGGCGACCGGGTGATGGCCGAGAGCTATTTCCAGCACGCGGAGCATTATTTCCGCATTCTCAATGCCATGAACCAGGTTCAGCAGGGCCAGCCGCCCTATCCGCCACGCCGGTTCCCATCCAACGAGCCGGGCGAGGGCGGGGAAGCGAGCGGCGATCAGCCGGAGCTCAGTGCCCAAGCCAATGGCCACGCCATCGAGATCGTCGAAGCCGAGCCGCCTGAGATGGCGCCGCCTGAAGGTCAGGATCAGGGTTGATCCTAGCGGCAGGAGGCTTTGACTCCTACCTAGCACCCGACCGGGCGCCGTGATCATTGCCGCATGGGCCGGGAAACTGGAGGTTTCTGTCCAGGAATTGACGGGCAGGAAAAGCTAATAACAGCAGCCAAAGGATTCGTCCGCTGTTATGAGGCGGTGCTTTGGGGCGCGTTTCATTGACTAGCTGCCTGCTGAATATCGCTGAACTGCAGCGTCTCCAGGCCCTTGAGTTGCAGAAGATCGAGCAGGCCCGTCTTTCGGCGCGCGTCGGTCCCTGACCGGGGGCGGCGGCTACCGGGCGCCTGCCCCCCCTTGAACCACCTCGAGGCGGATCACCACATCCTGTCCGATCATGGTGTCCATCGTCGCCTATCGAAGGGACGGTCGGCACCGGTCGCCGGTGAATCCGCGGGCTAGTCGGGTGGGCGGTAACGCCCCGCTCAGGCTGTCCCGCAGAGGAGGGACAGAGACATGGATATTGAGAAGTTCACGGATCGCGCCAAGGGCTTTCTGCAGGCGGCGCAAACCATCGCCATCAGGGACTACCATCAGCGGGTGACGCCCGAGCACGTCCTGAAGGCGCTGCTGGACGACGACCAAGGGGCTGCCTCCGGGCTGATATCGGCGGCGGGCGGCAATCCGGCGCAGGTCAAACAGGCCGTTGATGCGGAGGTAGGACGCCAGCCGCGCGTCAGTGGCGAGGGCGCCGGCCAGCCGCAATTCACGCCCGACATCGTACGCGTACTGGATGCCGCGCAACAGGCGGCCCAGCGCGCCGGCGATGCATTCGTTGCTCAGGATCGGCTGCTGGTCGCACTTGCTGCCAGCGATACGCCTGCCGGGCGGATGCTGAAGATCGCTGGGGCCGATGCCGCGAAGTTGGAGGCGGCCGTCGCTGCCCTGCGGAAGGGCCGGAAGGTGGACAGCCAAAACGCCGAGCAGAATTTCGACGCCCTGAAGAAATACGCGCGCGACATCACCGGCCTGGCCCGGGAGGGAAAGCTTGACCCAGTGATCGGTCGCGACGAGGAAATTCGCCGCGCGATTCAGGTCCTGGCGCGGCGTACCAAGAACAATCCTGTGCTGATTGGTGAGCCCGGAGTCGGCAAGACTGCGATCGTCGAAGGTCTCGCACTGCGGATCATCAAGGGCGATGTACCGGAGGCGCTGAAGGATAAGCGGGTCCTCTCGCTTGATCTCGGCGCCGTGGTCGCCGGCGCCAAGTATCGGGGCGAATTCGAGGAGCGCCTGAAGGGCGTGCTGACCGAAGTCGAGCAAGCGGCGGGCAGCATCGTTCTGTTCATCGATGAGATGCACACGCTGGTCGGTGCCGGCAAGGCGGATGGCGCAATGGATGCGTCGAACTTGCTGAAGCCGGCCCTGGCCCGCGG
>CAITYE010000478.1 GCA_903896535.1 uncultured Paracraurococcus sp. | reverse complement strand
TGGCGGCTTCGCGCTGGGCATCGCCCTGATCGCAGGAGCGCTTTCGATGCTGCGGGCCGGGTTCAATTTCAATCGTAACAACAACGCGTTTCATATCCCCATTGTCTTGGAATTTGAGCAATACGCCCAGTTCAAAGCTGATGAATTCATTCATTCATTAAAAGGATTTGTTACGCCTGTTTTCTATTTCATATCTTTTGTATGCAAAGAGAATAATATATACGATGTGTTTTTTTATGGAACATTCCTAACGCATGTTTTGACAATTTTTTCTCTCTTATGTCTTGCAGCATCGGTTGGGATTAGAACATTTACCGACCAATCCCTTCTTGCCCTTATCATCGTTGCTGCGCGTACTTCCTATTGGGCATCGCCCGTGGGCGGAGACGGAATGTTGATCGATGCTTTCATACATTCTGAAATCGCGCGGGTTTTTTTTCTGCTCTGTTGTGTAGCGCTCATCGCCGATAAAATCATCCTGGCGGGACTATTCGCGGGCCTGACCTTTGCCGTGAATATCGCCTTCGGCATTTGGATCCTGCTCATCGCCGCGGGTTTCCTGGCTCCGCAACTCTGGGCGCTGGGGACCACCGGGCGGCAGCGCGACGCGATCCGCGGGCTATTGGCGCCCGTGCTCGCCTTCGCCGCCCTCGCGCTGCCCGCCACGATCTGGATCCTGTCGCGGGCCGAACTCGGCGTTGCGACGGATTTCGATTACGTGGAATTCCTCAGGGGCTATTACCCAAAGCATTTCTTCATCGGGCCTTCGTTCGGCTGGCCGCTGATCCAGGTTGTCGCGGCGACTGGCGCCGCACTCATCGCGTCCCGGTGCCTGGCGCGCGGGGCAGAGAGCCGCCGGATTATCGGACTTATCGCGGGCTTGTTCATCCTGGGTATCGTGATCGGCGAAACCTCGCGATCGCGCGAATTGTTGCAGCTTCATTTTCTCCGCCTCGATGGCAGCCTGGTTCTCCTGGCCACTGCCCTCAGCGCGGCGGCGCTGGTTCAGGCCGGGCGAAGCGGCGGGCTCCTGGGCCTGGTCGGCGCCGGGTTGGGTGGGGTGGCGCTCATTCTTGGGATATGGCCCCTCGTCCTCCTCGCCCTGCTGCTGGCGGGCACCCCGGGCTGGGAGGCCTGGCTGCGCCGTGCCTTGCCTGGAAAGCTCACGGCGTTGACCACCTCTCGCGCCCTGGTCGCAGCGGCCGGCCTCGGGTTCGCGGCGCTGTGCATCGCCACCAATGTCGCGGTTTATGTCCAGCGCACCACCCCGCCCCAGGGGGTGCCGGACAATATCCATCTGCTCGGTAGCGGTGCCGTCGTGCCGGACTGGCTGGAGGTGCAGCAATGGGCCCGCGCACAGACCCCGGAAGCTGCCATTTTTCTCCTGCCCGCCTCGATCTCGGACGATTTTCGGGTTGGCGCGCGCCGCCGCATCTGGGTGGGGATGAAGGATGGCGCCACCGTGATGTGGGCGCCCCGCACCTATCGGCAGTGGAAGCAACGGGCGGATGAGGTCCGGGGCCTCGGCCAGGATTTGCCAGCCAGCCTCGCCTATGCCTGCGCCCACGGCATCGATTACGCCGTCATCGACCTGCGGCCGCACGGTGGGCGCGGCAGCGCGCTGGCCTCGGTCGTGCATCGCAATCGCTGGTTTGAGGTCCATCGGCCGGCCTGCGCCGGGATCTGAAGACCCAGGGCGAGGGACTGGCGACCCCCCTTGTCAGGCCGCCTGTATCGCAACGGGAGTCGCGCCATCGGCCGTCCGCTGGTATCCCACTCTCGCGTGGAGCCTTCCTGGACATGAGCGTGGCTGGCCAACCTTCTCATGCGGCATCACCCGCCCAGCCCGCCTCCGCCCTGCCGCTTTGCGTCGATATGGACGGCACGCTGCTCAAGATCGATAC
>CAITYE010000477.1 GCA_903896535.1 uncultured Paracraurococcus sp. | reverse complement strand
GGCGCCGGGGGCGGCGGCGGAGCGGCGGGGGCAAAGGGGGACGGGGCCGCAACCGCGGGGGGCGCTGCCGGTGCCGGGGCATCGATCGCGCCAGGCGGTGGGCCGAGGGTGATCGGCTCGGGCGCATCGCTGAAGCCGCCCGGGCTCGCCACCAGGGCGCCGCTCGCCGGCTGGGCGTGCGACCTCGGCCCCGCGATCAGCGACAGCACCAGCACCAACGCAAGGGAAAGCCGGACGCGCATTTTCAGCCGTCCTCAAGGTGCAGCAGCAGCGCCAGGGCCAGCAGCAGCCCGGCGATGGTCGGCGCCCAGGCGGCCAGCGTCACCGGCAGGCTGCCCGCCTCGCCGAACTCGCCGGTGATCTTGTCGAGCACGAACAGCATGAAGCCTGCGGCGACACCAGCCGCCAGCATCTGCGCCACGCCGCCGCGCCGCGACTGGCGCATGGAAAAGCCGGCGGCCAGCAGCGCCATCGCCACCGCCAGCACCGGCAGCGACATCAGGCTTTGGAAATGCAGGCGGTGGCGCACCGCGGAAAAGCCCGCGGACTCCAGCACCTCGATGAAGTCGGGCAGCGCCCAGAAGGACAGCGTCTCGGGCGAGGCAAAACTATCCTCGATGCGGTCTGGGGTCAGTTCGGTGGGCAGGCTCTGGGTCCGTGGCAGGCCAGGGCTGCGGCCGGCGCCGAAGACCAGGCTGTCGATCAACTCCCACTTGCCCGGCAGCAGCCGCGCCCGCGGCGCCTCGATGCGCGATAGCGGCAGATCCTTGCCGGACAGGCGCCAGAGCGAGACATCAGCCAGGGTGAAGACGCCCGGCACGGCGCCGCGTTCCACCACCGGCCGGCCGGAGATGATGGCCACTCCCTGCGGGTCCAGTTCCCGGTCGGCTTGCCGCAGCCAGAGCCGGCCGCCCGCGATCGCCGTCAGCCCGGCGGAGGAGCGCAGATAGGCGTAGTCCAGCCGCTCCGCCCGGGCGAGCATCGCCGAGGAGAGCGGCGAGATCAGCGTGGTCGCCAGCAGGCCGAAGCCCGCCGCCACCACCACCGGGCCGGAAAGGAAGCCCCAGGCGGAAATGCCCGCCGCCCGCGCGACGATGAGTTCGGAGGAGCGGGTCAGCCGCCAGAAGGCCAGCATGCCCCCCAGCAGGATGGCGAAGGGCAGGATCTGCAGGCCGACGAAGGGCATGCGCAGCCCGGCAATCTGCGCCACCAGCGCAAAGCCGGCATCCGCGCGGTTCGCGGCGCGGCGCAGCAGTTCGATGAAATCAAACAGCGAGACCAGCAGCGTCAGGCTGAGCAGCATCCCCAGCGTGGCAAAGAGGAAGCGTTTGGCGACATAGAGCGTCAGCGTCGTCGTCAGCATCATGCCGGCGCCTCCGCCGGCCCCATCGGCACCTGTCGCTGCGGCCAACCGGGCAGCCCGGCGAGCACCCAGACACCGCCCAGAATCGGCAGCGCGGTGTTCAGCCAGATCAGCGGCAGCATCGCCGCATCGCGGCCCGCCAAATTGCCAAAGGTCAGACCCGCCGCCAGCAGGCCGACGACGATGGCGATGCCGATGAACAGCCGCAAGCCGCCGCCATGGCGGCGGAACTCGCCGGTCAGCGCGGTGGCCAGCGCGACCAGCGCGAAGCCGAGCGCGGTCAACGGGGCGGCGAGCCGGTTATGCGCCTCGGCGATGAAGCGGCCGATATCGCGGGCATTCACCTTGTCTGCGGGATCCGGGTGCAGCAACTCCTCGATCGTGCGTTCCTGGGCGTTGCGGTAGCGCCCGCCATCTTCCCCCGCCCCCTTGCTGCGGGCCAGATCGACGCTGTTCTCGGTAAAGGAGAGGACCGAGAGGCGGCTGCGCGGCGGCGTCCCGGCTGGCGCCCCGGCGGGCGGGGCGGTCACTTCCACCTGCTGGCGTTCACCATTGAAGAGCGTGACGCGCGGGCCGTTCGGCCCGGCGGTGATCCGCCCGCTCTCGGCCAGGATGGTCACCGGGGCGCCATTGCCGCGACCGTCATGCACCAGGATGCCGCGCAGCGTCCCATCGGCATCGCGGTTGCGGGCATAGACCGTCAGGTCGCTGCCGACCGAGGAAAACACGCCTTCCTGGAGCAGGATCGCCGCCAGCTCGTTGCGGATTTCGTATTGCCAGGCGCGGAAGGCCGCCTGGCTCTTTGGCACCAGCCAGAGGTTGAGCGCGTAGCAGAGCAGCACGACGATGCCGGCGATCGCCAGCGCAGGACGCGCCAAGGCCCATTGCGACAGCCCGCCCGAGCGCATCACCACCAACTCCCGGTCCGTAGCCAGCCGGACATAGGAGAACAGGATCACCACGAAGGTGGTGATCGGCAGGATCACCGCGAAGAAGCTTGGCAACAGCAAGCCGGTCAGTTCCAGGAAGACCATGAAGGACAGGCCGCGGTCGAGCACCAGCTCGATGAAGCGCAGCGACTGGGTCAGCCAGACCAGCGCGGCGAGCCCGACCGTGACCGCGACGAGCGCGACCCCCAGTTGGCGGAAAATGTAACGATCGAGTAGGGTCATGCGCCGCCGCGAACCCTACAGGCGCAACTCGGCCCGGGGAAGCGGCGCGCGGCGGTCAGGGCAGGACCTTACCGGGGTTCAACAGCCCCGCCGGGTCGAGCGCCGCCTTGATCCGCTGCATGACATCAAGCTCGGCCCCGCCGCGCCAGGCCTCCATCATGTCGGTCTTCAGCCGCCCGATCCCGTGTTCGGCCGAAAAACTGCCATCCAGCTCCCGCACCACGGCGTTCACCGTCTCCATAATGTCATGGCTGCGGGCCAGGAATTCCGCCCCCGGCATATCCTCGGGCTGTTGCAGGTTCATGTGGATATTGCCGTCGCCCATATGGCCGAAGGGCACCGGGCGGATGCCGGGGATCAGCGCCTCGCAGGCCGCAGACGCCCGGCGGATCAGCTCCGGCGTCTTGGAGACGGGCACCGAGACGTCGTTCTTCACCGAAGCGCCCTCGCGCTTCTGCGCCTCCGGATGCTCCTCCCGGATGCGCCAGAGCTGGGCGCGCTGCGCCTCGCTTTCGGCGAGCACGGCATCGGTCACCTCCCCGGCGGCCATGGCGTCTTCCAGCACCGCCTCCAGCAGCCCGCGCAGACCGGCATCGGGGCGGGAGGAAGCAAGGTCGACCAGCACGTAATGCGCGTGGCCGGGGATCGGCACGCTGCCGTTCTCGATCCGCTTGGCATAGAGCGCGACGCCGGTGCCGGACATGTATTCGAAGGCGCGGATCGCCGTCTCGTCACGGTCGCGGCAGCGGCGGAACAGGGCCAGCGCGGCGTCCTCATCGGCCACCGCGCAGAGCGCGACGGCGCTTTCGCGGGCCGGCGGGAACAGCCGCAGCACGGCGGCGGTGATGAAGCCCAGCGTGCCCTCCGCGCCCACGAACAGATGCCGCAGCGCATAGCCGGTATTGTCCTTGCGCAGCCGCCGGAGGCCGTTCCAGACCTGCCCGTCCGGCAGCACCACTTCGAGGCCCAGCATCAGCTCCCGCGCATTGCCGTAGCGGACGGTGGTATTGCCCCCGGCATTGGTCGAAAGCACGCCGCCGATCGTCGCCGTCCCCTCCCCGCCGAAGGAGAGCGGGAACAGGCAGCCGGCCGCTATCGCCGCCTCCTGCGCCGCCTTGACCACCACGCCCGCCTCGCAGGTCATGGTCATATCGAGCGGGTCGAGATCGCGGATGCGGTTCAGCCGGCCGAGCGAGACGATGACCTGCCGGCCGCTGTCATCGGGCGTGGCGCCGCCGACCATGGAGGTATTGCCGCCGACCGGCACGAGGGGGATGCGCGCCGCGGCGCAGAGTTTCACCAGTGCGGCCAGTTCGGCGGTGGCACCCGGGCGGGCGACGCAGGGGCTGCGGCCGGTGTAGAGCGCGCGCCAATCCGAGAGATAGGGCGCGATATCGGCCGGGGCGGTCAGCAGGCCGCGCGGGCCGAGCAGGCCGGCGAGGCGATCGAGCAGGGCGGGCGGGGTGAGGTCGTCGGGCATGGCGAAGGCTTGCGGCGAAGCGGCGGGCGGGTCAATCG
>CAITYE010000476.1 GCA_903896535.1 uncultured Paracraurococcus sp. | reverse complement strand
GGCCAGGGCTTTCGCGGCGGGCGGCGGGACCTCGGGCGTGGCAGGCAGGGCTTGGCGTTGTGGCTTGGGCGGCGGCGGCGTCGCTGCCTCCAAGGCGTCGAGCCGCCGGCCCAGCGTCTCCAGCGTCTGTTGCTGGCGTGTCAGGCTGTGCCGTTGCGTGGCGATCATCTGCTGCTGTTCGCGCACCAGTGCGCGCAACTCATCCAGCTCGCCGGCCCGCGCGCTACTTCCCCATGGCGGAAGCCCGGCGAGCAGCAGGCAGAGGATCGCAAGCGGTGCGTGCGGCGCCATGAACACTTGCAAGCCGCCGCTGGCGGAAAGCGAGACGGCTGACTTGTCCTTTCGCCGGATATGCTTGTGGCCTGCGATGAGGAAGTCCCAACGGAAGTCTTACCTCCAGGGGATGCGCGCGGAAATTATGCAGCTGCGGCGGCGCGGTCACCGATCTGCAGCCAGGGCGCGATTCGACCCGCCGGGCCGACCGATCACGACGGATGCTGCGGATCCGCGGCTGTTCGGCCGGCCGGGCGGTTGTGCCGGGATGCTCTGCCCGCCGCCATCGCGGCGTATGCATGATATGGAACAGCGCCGCCTGAACCAAGCAGCGGGCTCAGGCGGTGAAGACCGCCCGGCCCTCCTTGATCGTCTGTACCACGGCGATTTCGCGGATCTCGGCGGCCGGGATCTTCACTGGATTGCGGTCGAGGATGACGAAATCGGCCAGCTTGCCGACCGCCAGCGTCCCCTTGGCTTTTTCCTCGCGGATCTGGAAGGCGGCATCGGCGGTGACGGCGCGCAGCGCCGAATAAGCGTCGATCCGCTGTTCCGGCGCCAGTACCTTGCCGCTGGCGGTGGTGCGCTGGGTCGCCGCCCAGACCAGCGGCAGGATCTGCGGCGGGGTGATCGGCGCATCGTGCGAAAGGGTGAAGGGAATGCCGGCGCGCTGCATGCTGGCGGTCGCATTCGTCGTCGCCAGCCGTTCCGGCCCGAACAACGGCGCGATGTCGTCGCCCTGGTTGAACATGGAAATGCTCAGGAAGCTGGGGATTGCGCCCACCTTCTTCATGCGGGCGATCTGATCCGGCCGGGCATAGCCGCAATGTACGAAGACCGGACGGTGGTCCTGCATGCCGTGGCGCGCCACGGCTGCCTCGATCGCCCGCAGCGCCTGTTCCACCGCGGCATCGCCCATCATGTGCATGTTGATCTGGAACGGCGTCCGCCAGTGATCGTCGATCGCCTTGAACAGCGCCGCATCGGGGATCTGGGAATAGCCCCGGAAATCCTTGTCGCGGCCCGGTGGCGGCACGGCATAGGGCGTGGACATCCAGGCCACCACCGGGTTGCCGTCCAACCAGAATTTCGCACCGCCCAGTCGCACCCGGTTGACGTAGCGCTTGTCCAGGTCCGGGCGCATGGCGCGCAGCTTGCGGGCCGTGCCCCCGACTTCGGCGCTATAGGCCTGGCCGATGCCGTAGGCTTCCTTCGTCACGGCGTCGATCTTGTCGTCCTTGGCGAAGACAACGAGGTCGATCGGCAGCAGCTTGCGGTCGATGGCATGCTGCACCAGGGCGACATCATCGGCGCCGAGCCCGACGCCGCATTCCATCGCCGTCGTCTGGCCGTTGCGGGCCCATGCCGCCGCCGCGGCGGTGATGACGCGATCCGCCGCCGCACCCTGGAAGGGGGGGCGCCGATTGCGCACATCGATCAGCGCCACCTCCTCCATGGGCCCGAGCGGATCGCGGCTGCCCGCCACCCGGACATATTCGCCACCTGCCGGATCGGCGATGTTCGCATCGATGCCCAGGGCGCGCATCAGCGCGTGGTTCATCGACCCGCCATGGCCCGAGGCATGCACCACCAGCACCGGCCGGTCCTTCGAGATGGCATCCAGTTCGGCCGCCGTGGGCGCCCGCTTCTCGGCCATCTTCAGCGGCTCATAGCCCATGCCGACAAGCCAGCCCTGGCCCGGCGTTTGCGCCGCATGCGCTTGCATCCGCCGCACCAGTTCGGGGATATCGGCCACCCCCTTCAGCGAGGCATCGGCCAGGTTCTTGCCGTAATAGATCATATGGCCATGGGCATCGATGAAGCCGGGCAGCAGGGTGCGTCCGGCAAGGTCGATCACCTGCGTCTTCGCCCGCTTGCGCTGCATCGCCTCCGCCCGGCTGCCGAGGAAGGCGATACGGCCGCGGTCGACCACCATCGCTTCCACGTATTCGGGCTGCGGGCCGGCCATGGTCAGGATGTCGCCGCCGGTGAAGATCAGGTGCGAGCTGCGCGGTTCGGCGGCGCGGGCTTCGGGGACGAAGACGGCCTCTGCCAGCAGCGCGCCGGCGGCCGGCGGGACGGCGCGGCGGCCCAGGGCGAAGCCGCCGGCGCCGCGCAGCAGCCCGCGCCGCGCCGTCCCTGGTTCGTGTTCCACGGGGGCAAAGAAGCAGGCGAGGCACATGCGATCTATCCTCAGGAAGGCAAAGATATCTACCATCGGAACGGTGGCGGTGGAACCAGGGCGTGGGGCAGGGGTGCATCGCCGCCGTTCCGCTGTGGTCTGCGACGGCGCATGCAACCGACCGTCTCCGGCGCCATGGGCTAGGGCCTGTTGCGTTCACATAAGTTCACGCAGCCCGCTCTAGAATGTGTTGGATCGCGCGATTCAGCGCCTTCGGCGATTCCGCCTCAACGCATCGCGCTCTAAGGGCCGCGCGCTGGGACTCCCGACCTTCGCTGATCGGCGATCACGTCAACGAATGTTTGCGTCTGGAACGCGCGTAAAGTTCTCGGTCCAAACAAAGGATCGTGTATGATCGAGGTCAGTTTCTGATCCGGATCTTACCATTTCAGAGCCGGGCCAAGGGAGAACGGAGGGACGCATGGACGTCGGCGAATTGACTCGACCGCCACAGGTCGAAGTGGCCCCAGGTTGGCGCTTCGGTCCCTACCGGCTGGAATCCGGGCTGCTCCGCCGGGATGGCGTGGTGGTGGACCTCACGCCGAAGGAGCTTGGCGTGCTGGCGGTATTGATCGAGGCCGGCGGCGCCTTGGTCAGCGCGGCGACGCTGCTCGACCGGGTCTGGGGCAATGCACCGGTTGGCAGTTCCAGCCTGCATCGCTGCGTGTCGACGCTGCGCGCGCGGCTGGCGGAAGGGGTCCATGGGCGTTCAGCGGTTGAGACGTTGCACCGGCGTGGCTATCGCTTCGCCCTGCCGGTACAACCGATCCGGCCAGAGACCGAAGGCAGCGCTGCCGCGCGGGCGGAGGCGTTGGTGTTGCAGGCGATGGAGTTTGTCGGCCACCGTTCGCCCCGGCATCTGGCGCTTGGTGAACGGGCCCTGCGGGCGGCGATTGCGCTCGATCCGGCCTGCATCGCCGCCTATCGGATGCTGGCACAGCTTTACGTGGCCCAGGCGTTGCGTGGCTATAAGCTTCCGCGTGAGGCCGGATTCCTGGCGCGGCAGGCCGCGCAGGCCGCGCTGGC
>CAITYE010000475.1 GCA_903896535.1 uncultured Paracraurococcus sp. | reverse complement strand
GGACACCGCGGCGCTGAACGGCAGCGCGGCGCTGGATGGCGGCAGCCCCTGGCGGCCACAGGCCGGGCGGCAAGTCTTCCCGGAGCCGGCGACGCTGATCGCCGCGCTCGCGCCGGTGACCACGCATCTCGGCCTGATTGCGACAGCGACCACCACCTATGCCGACCCTTTTACCATCGCGCGCCGCTTCGGTTCGGTCGATCACATCAGCGGCGGGCGCGCGGGCTGGAATCTCGTCACCTCCCAGATCGAGGACGAGGCCGGGAATTTCGGCTTCGACCGCCACCCCGATCACGGCCATCGCTATGAGCGGGCCGAGGAATTCTACGACGTCGTCGCCGGCCTCTGGGATAGTTTCGAGGACGGGGCCTTTCCGCGCGACAAGGCGACGGGGATCTTCCTCGATCCCGCCAAGGGCCACATCCTGAACCATGTCGGCAAGTATTTCCGGGTGCGTGGGCCGCTGAACCTGCCGCGCTCCCCGCAGGGGCGGCCGATCATCGCCCAGGCCGGGTCTTCCGAAGCAGGACGTCGGCTGGCGTCGCGGGTCGCCGACCTCATCTTCACCGCGCAATCGGTGCTGGCCGAGGGGCAGGCCTTCACCCGCGAGATCAAGCAGCGCGCGTTAAGCCATGGCCGGGCGCCCGGCGATGTGAAGGTGCTGCCCGGCTTCATGGCGATTGTCGGTGAGACCGATGCCGAGGCGGAGCGGCTCTATCAGGAATTGCAGGAGCTGATCGACGATGTGACGGCCATGCGGCTGCTGGCGCGGCTGTGCGGCGATCTGGATATCCACGCCTATCCCCTGGATGGCCCGCTGCCCGATCTGCCCCCCAGCAATGCGGCGAAGGCGCGGCAGGAGCATCTGGTGGCCAAGGCGCGGCGGGAAAACCTCACCGTTCGGCAGGTGGCCCGCTATCTCGGCACCTCGCTGGGGCATCAGCTCGTGGTGGGATCGCCGCAGCGGGTCGCCGATGTCATGCAGGAATGGCTGGAGGCCGAGGCCTGCGACGGCTTCACGTTGATGTTCCCCTTCTACCCGAAGCCGCTTGAGGATTTCGTGCGGCTGGTGGTGCCGGAATTGCAGCGGCGCGGCATCTATCGCACCGCCTATGCCGGGCGGACATTGCGGGAGAACCTCGGCGTGCCGCAGCCACGGAACCGTTTTGCAGGCTGAGGGCCAACCGATCATGCCGTCCCACCCTGGCGCCCGATCAGGTGAGTCCCCCCGATCGGATCTTGCCCAAGAGCGGCATGCGGCGAGGCGGAATCGCCGAAGGCGCTGAATCGCGCGACCAAAAAAATTAGCGCAAGGTGCGTGAACGCATGTGACCGCAGCATGCGCTAGAATGGCTGCATGCACGGCGCGGAGGCGCGGATGATCACGGCGAATGACGAGCGAACCGCGGTGCAATGCCTCCGGGGGGAGACCGTCCGATGATCCCGCGCCGGCCCCTGCTGCTGTCCGGCCTGCTGGGCGCCGCACCTGCCCGGGCGCAGGGCAGCTTCCCGGACCGACCGCTGCGCCTGGTCATTCCCTTCCCGCCGGCCGGCGGCACCGATGCCTTCGCCCGGCGCATCGCCACCCGGCTGGCGCAGGAACTGGGGCAGCCCGTGGTGGCGGATAACCGCACCGGCGCCTCGGGCGCGATCGGCATGGCGGAGGTGCTGCGCGCCAAGCCAGATGGCTACACGCTGGCTTTTGGCGGCGCCTCCACCCATGCGCTCTATCCCCTGGTGGTGGCCAAGCCGCAATACGACCCCCTGGTCGATTTCGCGCCGGTGGCCCTGGTCGGCGGCAACACGGTCTGCGTGGTGGCGCGCGCCGATGTGGCGATGGACCTGCCGGC
>CAITYE010000474.1 GCA_903896535.1 uncultured Paracraurococcus sp. | reverse complement strand
GTTCTGGCAGAGCCGGCCTTCGCCGCGGTGCGGGAAGCGGGCGGCATCGAGGAAGGGGACCTGCGGGCGCGGCTGATCGCCCTGCCCCCGGCCGAGGCATTGGCCTTGCTGAAGGAGACCCTGGCCGGCGAGCTCGGCCGCATCCTGCGGCTGCCGGGCGGCGCGGTGCCACTCGATGCACCGCTGGCCGGTCTCGGCCTCGATAGCCTGGGCGGCATGGAATTGCGGGTCGGGCTGGAACAGCGGCTCGGCATGCCGGTGCCGCTGACCTCGGTCTCCGAGACGCTGACCGTCGATGTGCTGGCGCAGAAGCTTGCGCAGCAACTCCACATGACGGGCGAGGCCGCGGCGATCCCGGCTGATGCACTGGCGCTCGCCGCGGCGCATGAGCCGGAAGGTCCGGCCAGCAAGGTCGAGGAGGCAGCGTGAGCACGGGATTTGGTCTTTCTGCAACGGCCCGCGCGTCACTTCTGCTGCGCCTCTCGCGGCGGCGGGAAGATACCGAAGCGTCGACCGGGCCAGTCAGCCCGGGCCGCGACCTCAGCACGCTACCCGGGCTCCGCGACATCGAGCTGGTCCGCGATGCCGGCCAGGCGCTCGGCCTCGAAAACCCGTTCTTCCGCCCGCATGAAGGCGTGGCCGGCGCGCACAGTACGATCGCGGGGCGGGATTTCCTGAATTTCTCCTCCTATAACTATCTCGGCCTGAACGGCGATCCGCGCGTGCAAGCGGCGGCCAAGGCGGCGATCGACCGCTACGGCATCTCCGCCTCCGCCTCCCGCCTCGCCTCTGGTGAGCGGCCGGTGCACGCGGCGCTGGAAGCAGCGCTGGCGGCGCATCACGGCAGCGAAGGGTGCCTCTGCTTCGTCAGCGGCCATGCGACCAACGTGACGGTGATCGGCCACCTGCTCGGCGCCCGCGACCTGATCCTGCACGATCAGCTGATCCACAACAGCGTCGCCGAGGGCGCCCGCCTGTCTGGCGCCCGGCGCATCGCCTTCGCCCATAACGACTGGGCGGCGGCGGAACGCGAACTTGCCAGCCAGCGGGCCCGGCACAACCGCGCCCTGATCGTCATCGAGGGGCACTACTCGATGGATGGCGACCATCCCGAGCTGGGCCGCTTCATCGACCTCGCCCGCCGGTTCGATGCGCTGCTGATGGTCGATGAAGCGCATTCGCTCGGCGTGCTGGGCGCGACCGGGCGGGGCGTTGCCGAACAATGCGGTGTCGATCCGGCCGGCGTCGATATTTGGATGGGCACGCTCTCCAAAACTCTCTCGGCCTGCGGTGGCTACATCGCCGCCTCGCGCCGCCTGATCGACGTGCTGCGTCATGCCGCCCCCGGCTTCGTCTATTCCGTGGGCCTCGCCCCGCCGCTCGCCGCCGCTGCCCTGGAATCGCTGGCCATCCTTGATGCCGAGCCGTGGCGCGTCGCGCAGTTGCAGGCCAATGCCGCGCTGTTCCGCCGGCTCGCGCGCGCCGCCGGCTTCGATACCGGCGCCTCCGCCGGGCTTGGCATCGTGCCGATCATCCTCGGCTCCTCCGTGCTGACCGCGCGCATGGCCGCCGCGGCCTTCGAGGCGGGGGTGAACGTGCAGCCGATCCTCTTTCCCGTGGTGCCGGAACGCGCGGCCCGGCTGCGCTTTTTCCTCTCGGCCGAGCACACCGAGCCCGAGATCGAGCACACCGTCGCCGCGCTCTCGGCGGCCCGCGACCGGCTGGCGCAGAAGGCCGGGTGAGCCTGCCGCGCCTCGTGCTGCTGAGCATCGACAGCCCGCTCTCGACCCCGGCGGTGCTGCGTTTCCTCGACAGCCACGGGGCGCAGATTGCCCTGCTGGCCCTGTGCCGGCCGGCGGGGCCAAGGGCGGCCTGGCGGGCGCTCCGTCGCTCCGGCCCCAGGCTGCTGCCCTATCTGGCGGCGAATTACGGCGGGCCGGTGCTGCGACCCTCCCGCCTTGCCGCAGCGGCGCGGGCGCGCGGCATTCCGGTGCGCCGCCTCAGCAATGCCAATGGCCCGGCGGCGCAGGCGGCCATCCGGGCGGCGGCGCCGGACCTGCTGCTCACCTTCCATTGCGACCAGATCCTGCAGGCGGCAACGCTGGCCCTGGCGCCGCAGGGCGGGATCAATGTCCACCCGGCGCTGCTGCCCGCCCATCGCGGGCCGGTGCCGACGATCTGGACCCTGGCCGAGCCCGCGCCGCGCTGGGGGGTGTCCGTGCATCGCCTGGCGACGCGGATCGATGCCGGGGCGATCCTGGCCCAGGCCGCGCTGCCCCTGCCGCCCGGCATCAGCGCAACCGGCGCGGCGCGGGCGCTGCACCTGGCGGCCCTGCCGCTGCTGGCCCAGGCCCTGGCGGCCATCGCCGCTGGCGCGCCGGACCCACCGCCCCCCGCCGCGCTGCCGTATGAGACCTTTCCGCCCGCCCGGCTATTGCGGGAGCTCTCCCGTACCGGCCGCAGACTTGTGACCCTCGCTGACCTGGCGACAAGCCCGACAGCGGATTGACCGCGCGCCGGCGGGCGGCAAATCTGCGCGGCTGCGGGCTCTGCCGCCGCGCTGAAACAGAAAGTTTGCTCTTGCCGGCGGCGCAGCCTCGTCGGTTCCTGTTCCTCCAGGGGCCGATCTCTCCCTTCTTTGCGCAGTTGGCGGACGCCTTGCGCGGGCTTGGCCATACCGCCTGGCGGATCAATCTCTGCCTGGGCGACCGGCTGTTCTGGAAGGGCCCGGGCGCGGTCGATTTCACCGGCCGGATGGGCGAATGGCCCGGCTATCTGGACGCCTTCCTGGCGCGCGAAGCGATCACCGACCTGGTCCTGCTGGGTGAGCAACGGCCCTATCACCGGCTGGCCATCGCTGCCGCCAAGGCCCGCGGGGTGGCGGTGACGGTCACCGATTACGGCTATCTGCGGCCCGACTGGATCGTGCTGGAGCAGGACGGGATGGGGCCGGAGAGCCGCTTTCCGCGCGACCCGGCAACAATCCTGGCGCTGGCCGCCACCTGCCCGGAGCCGGATTTCGCGCCCCGCTACGCGACCAATTTCGCCAAGCAGGCCCGCTGGGACGTGCTGTTCCACATGGCGTCCGACCTGCCCCGGCCCTTCCGCCATTATGAGAGTTTCCTGCTGCACGCGCCGCTGCCGGCCTATCTCGGCACCGCGGTCCGGCTGCTGGCGCGGGGCCGGGAAAGCCGGGCGGCGGCGGCGCGGGTGGCGACGATCCAGCCCGGCAGCCCCTGCTGGCTGTTCGCCATGCAGATGGAGACCGATTACTCGCTGCGCGCCTATTCCGATTTCACCGACAATGACAGCGCCCTCGACCTCACCATCGCCAGCTTCGCCCACCATGCCGGGCCGGGCGCGCAATTGCTGGTCAAGGTGCATCCGCTGGATCCCGGGCTGAAGCGCTGGCGGCAGCGGGTGATGGCGATCGCCGCCCGGCACGGCGCCTATGGCCGGGTGCATCTGCTGGACGGCGCGCTGGATGCCGACCCGGCGATCCTCGCCAGCCGGGGCGTTATCACCATCAACAGCACGCTCGGCTTCCGGGCGATCCAACTGGGCCGCGCGGTCAAGCCGCTGGGGCGGGCGCTGTTCGATATTCCCGGCCTCACCTGGCAGGGCCCGCTGGATGGCTTCTGGCAGCAGGCGACGCCGCCCGACCCGGCGCTGGCCACGGCCTTCCTGCGCGCCATCGCCGGCTGCCTGCATGTCCGCGGCCGCTTCTATGACGGGCCGGGGCTGGCCGCGGCGGTGCGCGGGGCGGCGCTGCGGCTGGATCGCGGGCTGGTGAACCAACCGCTGGCGGAAGTGCTGGTCTGAGCGCGGCGGCCTAAGGCGGTGATAGCAGCGGCACGCGGCTGCGACCCGGGCCGCGCGCCCGCGCAAGCGGCGGGGCCAAGGCCGCGCCGCCGTCGCGGCCCGGGCCGCGCAGGATGAGGAAACCGGCGCTTTCCGCCCGGCGCTTGCGGGCCAGACACAGCCAATACCCCCGGCCCACGGCAAGGCCGCGCACCGCGCGCCCACGGCCGGCGATCCGCCCGGCCCCCTCACGCCGGCTCCAGCACCCGTTGAATGCGCCGGCGGGCGAGCAGCCGGCCGAGGGCGGCCAGGGAGCGTTCCAATTCCCGTTGTCGGGCCTTTGGCCAATGGTCCATCGGCGTGGAATTCGCTTGCTGGACTAAGCGTTCGAAGGTTTC
>CAITYE010000473.1 GCA_903896535.1 uncultured Paracraurococcus sp. | reverse complement strand
GGAACAGGGTCACTCGGGGCACCCCCCCGAACCCCTCGTCGCTGAGACGTGAAGCCTCCCTGTAGACTTGCCCCGGCCCGCAAGGACCGGGGCTTTTTTTTTGTTTCTGTGAGTCAGCGCCAGATATGAAAGAACCCCGCCGAAGCGGGGTTCAGTGGGCGGATGATCCGCGGGATGCCCAGCCCGCACCTAAATGGATCGTTTTGCTTGCGGAAAGCGACCACTCCAGGCATCGCTACGGGGTCTATGATAACCGAATAAATTCGGACGGGGCAAGGCCATATGACAATCATTTGGGGATTCGACCTCGGCGTTGCCTCTGTCGGCTTCGCTGTCATCCGGCAGGACACGGCGCCGGAGAGCGGCGAAATCCTGCGCCTCGGTGTCCGCATTTTTCCCGAAAGCCGTGAAGCCAAGGCCGATGGCCGCCCCGGCGAACCGCTCAATGCCACCCGCCGCCTCGCCCGCCTCAAAAGGCGGCAGGTCCGCCGCAAACGCTGGCGCCGCATCCATCTTCGTACCTTAATGGCGGAAGCTGGCCTCTTGCCGGACCAGCGCGCTGAACCGCCTCGTGCGTCTGCGGACCCCGTCGCGCTCAGGTTGCGTGGCCTTCATGATCCTCTAACCCCTGAGCAACTCGGCTGGGCACTTTTCCACCTGCTCAAGCGCCGCGGCTATGATGAGGCGACCGCCCCTGAGGCAGTGGAGACGACGGGCCGGGAAAAGACGGCGAGAGAGAAGGACGAGCAGAAGAAGCAGGCGGAATTCAAAGACAGTCTGGGCGTCTTCCGTGGCTTCGTCGGCACCCGCACCCTGGCCGAGGCGCTGACCGACCCGGCCCTCCCCTCCCTCCCGAAACGCCGCAAGAACCCCATCGAACGCCCGATGGTCACGCGCGAACTCGATACGCTCTGGGCGGCACAGGCGCGCCACCACCCCACGATCCTTACCGACGACCTCCGTCGCCGCTTGGAGAGCGTGGCGCTGTCCCGGCGCCCAACCTTCTTCCGAGCCGCCAGCATCGGCCGTTGCAGCCTGTTGCCTGACCAGCAGCGCACCCTGAAGGCGGAATGGATCGCCCAACAGGTCGAACTCCTGCAGTTCGTCAACGCGCTTCGCTTGACCGGCGGCAATGCACGCCCGCTCGACCCGGAGGAGCGTGCCCGTGCCCTGGCGCATCTGGCGACCCGCGCCACCACCACCTGGGCGCAACTCCGCAGCGCCATCGGCCTTCCGCGCAGCACCGCCTTCACGCATGAGGAGCACGGAAAACAGGCCAAAGTGAGGGGCAATGCCACCGAAGCCGCGATCCGAGCCGCCCTCGCCCCCGCGCTATGGGACAGTCTGGCGCCGGCTGTTCAGGATGCGATCCGCCAGGATCTGCCACGCCGGCTGCATGCCATCTCCTACGCCGAGAAGCCCGGCCGCTTCGAAATCCGCCCGGGAAGCGGTCGCGCCGCGGCGACAGACGAAGCCGCTGCGGCCATGGCGCGGGACTGGGGGCTGCCCGCCGAAGCCGCCCGCAAGCTGGCCGAGGCGACACTGCCACCAGCCTGGTCCCGCCACAGCCGCGCCGCGCTCGAACAACTACTCCCGCATCTGGAGGCCGGCCTTGCCTACGCCACGGCGCGCGAGCGTGCCTTCCCCGAGCATCGCGCGCATGGCGACCCCCTGCCCCGCTTCCCCGAACCGCAGCCCCAGGCCAACCCGGACCCGGCCATCGCCAATGCGGTCGAGGGCGCGCTGGGCGGCATCCGCAACCCCACGGTCATGCGCACGCTCGGCGAACTGCAGAAGGTCGCGAATACGCTGCTGCGGGCGCATGGCCGGCCGGATGCGATCCGGATCGAACTGGCCCGCGACCTCAAGCGCAATCTCCACGAGCGGGCCGAAACGCTGAAGGTGAACAAGGAGCGCGAAAAGCAGCGCCGGGAAGCGGCGGATGAGATCACCGGGCAAGGCAAGCCGGCCACGGCGGAAGCGCTGGACCGGGTGCAGCTGCTGCACGAACAGGGCTGCCGCTGCCCCTATACCGGCGAGACCATAAGCCTCTCCCAGGCGCTCGACGGCAACGCGACCCAGATCGACCACATCGTCCCCCGCAGCCGCGGCGGGGAGCGCGGGCTGGTCAATTGCGTCCTCTGCGCCGCCGGATCGAACGCCGCCAAGGGCGACCGGACGCCGCAGGAATGGCTGGCCAGCGACCCCGCGCGGCGGGACCGGCTGGCCACGGTCTGGGCCAGCATGCTGGCCGCCAACAAGGCCTGGGCCGGCAAGCATCGGCGGCTGCTGCGCACGGATGCGCCGGACATCGAGGGCTTCACCAGCCGGCAGCTGAACGACACCGCCTATGCCGCGGTTGCCGCCCGGGCCTTCCTCGGCCTGCTCTGGGGCGGCGGGCAGGCCGGCATGGACCATGTCAGCACGGTGTCCGGCCGCGCCACCGCGCTGGTGCGGGAGGGGTGGAAGCTCGGCCTGCGCGGGCTGCTCGGCCTGCCGGAGACGGAACGGGCGAAGCTGCGGGAGGATCACCGCCACCACGCCGTCGATGCGCTGGCGGTCGCACTGACCAGCCCGGCGGCGATGCGCGCGCTCTCGATCTATTGGCAACGACGGGAACGGGGCGAACAGCCGCGCTTCGCCCCGCCCTGGCCGCATCTGCAGGAGGAAGCGCGGGCGGCCCTGCACGGGCTGGTGGTGAGCCATCGCGTCGATGCCAAGCTGACGGGCCAGATGCATAAGGAGACCTATCTGGGCCGCACCGGCCAGACCGATGCCGATGGCACGCCGTTGTTCGCCAAGCGCAAGGCCATCACGGCGCTGTCGGCTAGCGAGATCATCGGGGAGAGGGACTCCCGGATCGCCGACGCGGGGGTGCAGAAGGCCATCATCGCCGCCCTGGCGACGGCCGGGCTGGACCTGCGCGCCGCTGACGGCAAGGCGCGGACACTCGGAACGGCCGAGGAGAAGCTGCGCAAAGCGGCGCTTGCGCGGCCGATCCACCTGCCGAAAGCCGATGGCAGCCCCGGCCCGGTGATTCGCCGCGTCCGCATCCACATCCGCCGGGACCCGGAGGCCCTGCTGCGCGCCCATCCCACGAAGAATATACATCTGGAACTGGGCGGCGGGACCAACCATCACGTCGCGCTCTATCGGGATGGGACGACGATCCGCTTCCTGCCGGTGACGCGGCGCGAGGCGTTTGAACGGCAGCGTCGCGGGAAGCCGGCGGTCCTGCCACGGCATCCCGAGGGCGGCACCCTGCTTTTTGCGCTGTGCAGCCGGGATGTGCTGATGCGCGAGACACCGGAGGGGCGGGAGTTTGTTTTGGTGCGGAAGTTCAATGCCGCAGGACAGATTTTCTATCAATCGCTCACCGCCGCAGGGAAGCCAGAGTTGGAATCGAAGAAGCCTTGGCCGCTGTTACACGCGGATTGGCGCAAGGTGAGTGTCGATCCCATCGGCCGGGTGCGGCCGGCGCGATGACCCATCGCGTCGTCGCCGTGACGGAGCGGCCGAGCCGCCTCTCCCTCCGCGCCCGGCAATTGGTGATCGAGCGGGAGGGGCTGCCCCCGGCCTCGGTCCCCATCGAGGATATGGCGCTGCTGATCGTCGATCAGCCCGCCGTCAGCTATTCCCACCCGCTGCTGGTGGCGTTGGCCGAGGGCAAGGTCGCCACCCTGCTCTGCGGCGCCGACCACCTGCCCGCCGCCCTGATCCTGCCCCTGGCCGGCCATGGGCTGTTGGTGGAACGCCAGCGGGCGCAGTTGGCGGCGCCGCTGCCGCTGCAAAAACGCCTTTGGCAACGCATGGTCCGCGCCAAGCTGTTGCAGCAGGCGGCCGTGCTGCGGCAGGCGACCGGCGGCGACCAGGGCCTGCCTGCGTTGGCGGCCCGCGTCCGCAGCGGCGACCCGGACAATCTGGAAGCCCAGGGTGCGCAACGCTATTGGCCGGCCTTGTTCGGCCGGGATTTTCGGCGCGACCGCGCCGCTGAGGACCAGAACCTCTGGCTGAATTATGGCTATGCCGTGCTGCGGGCGGCGGTGGCCCGGGCGGTGGTGGCGGCGGGGCTGCTGCCGAGTGTCGGCGTTTTCCACCACAACCGCGCCGACGCCTTCGCGCTGGCGAGCGACCTGATGGAACCCTACCGCCCCTTGGTGGATCGGGCGGTGTGGGAGTGTCGGGCAGCGGCGGTCGCCCGGGGCCTGGACCGCGCCGCCACGACCCGCCTGCTGGCGGTGCTGAATGAGACAGTGGCGCTGGACGGACAGACCCTGCCGGTCACCCTGGGGATCGAGCGCAGCGCCGCGTCCCTGGCCCGCGCCTTCGCCGAGCGGCGGCCTGCGCTGCTGCTGCTGCCAGGCACCGCAGCGGGGGAGGAAGCGGATGCGCCGCCCCGGCCGCCTGCCGCTGCTTGACCCGCTGGCTTGGCGAGCCATGTGGGTGTTCGCAATGTTCGACCTGCCGGTGGAAACGCCGGTGCAGCGCCGCGACTACGCGCGTTTCCGCAAGGATTTGCGGGCCGATGGGTTTCTGATGATGCAGTACAGCGTTTATTTCCGCCATTGCGCCAATGCCGAAAGCGCCGCCGCCCATATCCGGCGCATGGGGGCGCGGGTGCCGCCGCAGGGGGAGGTACGCTTCATGATGGTGACGGATGCGCAGTTCGCGCGCATCCGGATTTTCACCGGAAACCGCCGCCGCCCGCCGGAAACACCCCCGGCGCAGCTCGAATTTTTCTAAGCCGCGCCGGGGATTTCTATTTCAGTTCAAAGCGTTAGCGCACGTCCAGTGTAGCGATGCCTGGGGTGGCCGCAAGCCGCAGCGCAGCCAGCGAGGGCAACGTGATTGTCGTAGTGTAGCGATGCCTGGGGTGGCCGCAAGCCGCAGCAGATGCTCCGGCGTCACCGCCTGGCGTTCGAGTGTAGCGATGCCTGGGGTGGCCGCAAGCCGCAGCTCCGGAAAAGCCATGCGGAGGGCTTGCGCTAGTGTAGCGATGCCTGGGGTGGCCGCAAGCCGCAGCGCTGATTGCCGCGGGCGTCACCGACTTTGGAGTGTAGCGATGCCTGGGGTGGCCGCAAGCCGCAGCGCGCCGCTGACCGGTGTGGACCGCGATCAGAGTGTAGCGATGCCTGGGGTGGCCGCAAGCCGCAGCGCGGCAAGCAAATCTTGCATCGTCGCCGGGAGTGTAGCGATGCCTGGGGTGGCCGCAAGCCGCAGCAGAAGTTCAGGCAATGGTTAATCGCGCAGAAGTGTAGCGATGCCTGGGGTGGCCGCAAGCCGCAGCAGATCGGCGGCCGGCCGGGGTCATTTGCGGAGTGTAGCGATGCCTGGGGTGGCCGCAAGCCGCAGCCTCAGACGCAGAGAGGACCGGACCAGTGCCAGTGTAGCGATGCCTGGGGTGGCCGCAAGCCGCAGCTTCGAGGACTATGCGCGCCTGGCGAAGTGGAGTGTAGCGATGCCTGGGGTGGCCGCAAGCCGCAGCCCACCTTTGATGCGCCCCGGGCGCATCTTCAGTGTAG
>CAITYE010000472.1 GCA_903896535.1 uncultured Paracraurococcus sp. | reverse complement strand
TCGTGGAACGAGGCGGAAATCAGATGGGAGGCCCGCGCCAGCAGGTGGAGGAAATAGCCGTCGATGAAACGGGCTTCGCTTTGGCTTGGGGGAGTTTGCTGCAGCATTTCGCGTCTCTTAGAAGGAAGAATTTCGATATAATACTCGGTTCCGACGGGATGATCAGCCAAAATCGTTCCCGAGCAAGCGAATTGTCTCGGTAGACGATGTATGTCGAAACCTATTTATGAAGTCTAAACGAAATTGCATCCCCCAGCTCCGCCTCTTGTCCGGTCTGTTGCCTGGTGGCTGATATCCGGAAAAACCGACGCGTTCTGGCCCGCAGGCAGGCTCGCTCTGGCCGCCGATGGCAGCGGCGGCATGGTGGCATGGCCCGGCGCGGCCACCCCCTGGCCACGCAGGACCACGCCGCAGCAGCGCAGCATGAGCCCGAGATCCCCGGCCAGGCTGATCCGGCGGACGTAGCAGACATCAAGGGCCAGCCGCCGGGGCCAGGCCACGGCATTGCGCCCGGCGGCCTGGGCCAGCCCGCAAAGCCCCGGGCGGACGGCGAAGCGCCGACGCTGGCAGGGGCCAAGGCGTGCGTGGTAGCCGAGCGGCAGTGGTCGTGGCCCGACCAGGCTCATCTCGCCGCGCAGCACGTTCAGCAATTGCGGCAATTCATCGATCGCGCTCGCCCGCAAGGCCCGGCCGAGCGGGGAAAGGCGTGCTGCATCCTCGCCCGTCCCTGGCCGCATGCTCCGCAGCTTCAGCAGCGTGAAGGGCTGGGCATGGCGGCCCAGGCGGCGCTGGCGGAACAGCACGGGCCGCCCATCCATGGCCAGCACCAGCAGCGCGGCGATGCCCCAGAGCGGCGCCAGCAGCAGGAGAAGCAAAGCCGCACCGCCCAAATCGAGCAGCCGCTTGCCGCCGCGTTCATACACCGCGCCGCACCGCGATGCCGAGCGAGAGCAGCAGGCCGAGTGCGAACCAGACCATGCGATTGCCGAGATCGGTCGAGACCATGGCGGTGAGCGCCAGCGGCAGGGTGAGAGCGGTGATCCGCGCCGCGCGCAGGGGCGCGACCTGCGACGCCCGACGCCACGCCAGCACTGCGCCGCCGCCAAAAGCCATGAGCCAGCACACGAGGCCGGGCAGCCCAGCTTCCACCAAGGCTTCCAGGGCGTGGTTGTGCGGGTGCAGGGCGCGCCGGTCGCCGGAGCCGGCCGCCAGCGTGAAGCCGCCGGTCCCGAGGCCGAAGGGGGCCGCCTGGCCCGCCCAGCGCCAGGCCTCGCCCCAGAGCAGGCTGCGCGCCGAGGTGGCGTTGGCCGGATCGCCGAAGGCACGTTCCAGGGTCCGCAGACCGAGCTCGGCCTGGGGCAGGGCGAGCAAGGCGGCAAGCCCGAGCCCCGCGAGCGCCGCCAGCCCGAGGGCCCAGGTCAGCGCGGCCAGGGGTCGACGGGCCAGCCAGAGGCGTTGCGCCGGGGCCAGGACCACGCCCAGGCCCAGCGCCAGCAGGGCCGCCCGCCCGCCCGGGATCAACACCGCCGCCGCCAACAGGGCGACCAGCAGCAGCCAGCCGGCTCGCGCCCAGCCCGGACCGGCCACTGCCTGCACCGCCGCGACGCCGCCGGCGCTGGCGATCGCCAGGCCGACCAACTGATACTGCACGCGCACCCGGTCAGGATCGGCACCGGCTTCGCCGCCCAGCACCACCGTGCCGGTGACCACACCCCAGGTGGTCGCGGCGGCGACCAGCAGCCCGATGCCGATCGTCGCCATGCAACAGCGCTGCAGCGCCATGGGCTCGGCGCCGACCAGCATGCCGGCGAACAGCATCGGCGGGCCCAGTAGAACGATCTGGACCAGCTTCTCCGCCAGTACGTCGCGCGACAGGCTCCAGCCGCCCGCCAGCAACAGCCACAGCACCAGCAGGCCGGCGCCGGCCAACGGCAGCGCCAGCCCCGGCGCCAGCTGCCAGCGCCGTAGCGGCAGGAGGAGAAGCAATGAGGCAAACAGCCCGAGACCGGCGAGCAGGGTCAGATCGGCGGGGAGATCGGCAAGGCCGGGTAGGGATTTAAGGGCGCCGGCGAATTGCAGCGTGGCGGCCCAGAGGCCGCTGCCAGCGGCCAGTAGGGCGGCGCTGATGGGCCGGCTCATTCGCCCGCCGCTGGCGCGAGGCGCGGCAGGCGAGGCAGATCCGCCGCACGGCGGCCGGCGCCGGCCAGGATCGCGGCAGCGGCCAGCAGCAGCACGATGACGGGCACGGCCAGGGCGAGCAGGGCGAGCAGCACCGGCCGGTTCGGCAGCGAGGGGCGCAGCTCGACCATCGGGGCTGAGACGATGCGCGCCGCGATCCCGTCATCGGCGGCGACGATCAGCGCGGTGCGTTGCTGCTGCGCCAGCAATTCATAAAGCGTGTTCCGGATGAAAAGATCGCGCTCGATCGCTAGGCGCGCATCGATGACGGTGATGCGCCGCCGGGCCATATCGGCGATATCGGCGCGCACCTTGGCCTCGGCCAGCCGGTGCAAGCGCCGCAGGGCATCGAGCGCTGCGTCGCGCTCGCGATGGGCAAGGCTCAAGGTCACGGTAACCGTGGCGATGCCGGGCGTCGCCGCGAGCCGTTCCTCCAGCCAGGCCTGCACATCGTCGAGATCGGCGGCGATCCGCAGATCGAATCTGCGCCGCAGCTCGCCCAGCGGCCAGGCGGCGCGCAGCGCCGTGAGATGCGCCAGGATGCCGGTATCGCGGGCGAGCATCTCCGCCGCCTCGGCCGAGCGCAGTGCGTCGAGATAGACCGCGAAATTGCCGCCCGGGCGATTGTCCAGCAGGCCACCCGGCAGGATTGGCGTGGGTGAGAGCAGGGTGGAGGTGGCGATGCTGGTCGTCTCGGCCGGCGCGACGATCGCTGAGGCGACGTAGTGCCGCGGCAGCGAGAGAATGACGTTGGTGCCGAGCGCCACCAAGGCCAGGATCGCCAGGGCGAGGCCCCATTTCCGGCGCCAAAGGTTTTGCAGCAGGTCTTGCAGCGTCACGCCGTCTCCGTGCCTCCAGGGGTGCCTTATAAGTATATAATATACTCAATTATCTGTGAAGGGAAGCTCGATCCGCGTCCGGAGCCAACGGACCGGCTTGGCGGCCCGCGCGGCCAGCACCAGCGCGGGTTCCACGCTGCCATAGGCCGGGCTCTGCCAGCCGCGCTCGAGTGCGATCCGCAGCGGGGCATCGGCGGTGAGGCTAAGCCGGGCGCCCGGACCAGCGGCGCCGGTCGGCGTCGCCTGCCAATCGCCGGGGCCGAGCCGCCAGCGCAGCACAACCGCGATGAAGCGGCCGGCGACCTGGTCCTCGACCTCCCACACCCGGCCCCGCGCGGTGACGCGCCGTTCATGGCGGTTGCCGCGATGATCGCGCAGCCAGCCGCCCGCCGGCAGCGGCCCGGCCGCCGGCCACTGGCCATACAGAAAGCGGCCCAGGCGCGGCATCTGATCCTGGTCGTCAAAGGCGATGGTGTTGTGGCCGGCCGTGCCGACCAAGGCCTCCACCACCGGATTGTAGTGCCCGGTGCCGCCATCGCGGAGGATCGGCCGGTCGCCATCCCATAATTCGAAGTGCAGCAGGTCGGCATGGCCCGGGCGGAAGCGCAGCGGGCCGAGCCGCAGAAACCCGCGCGCGGGGCCGGCCGACCAGCCGCGCAGCCCCCCCTGCCGCCCGGCCAGGGGCGGGATGGGGCCAGCCACACCGGGCCGCAGATCGAGCCAGGCGCAGCCGGCCTCGGCCGGCCAGCCGGCGGAGCCACCGGCCAGCACCCGGGCGGCCCGCTCCAGGCTGGGCCTCGCATCCTGGAGACCGCCGCGGCCGAGATCGGCGAAGCAGGCCCCATCCTGGTGGCCCAGCCATGGCATGGCGCCGGTCCCGGGCGCAACCAGCGGCCGCAGCCAGCCCACCGCCGCCGCCGCCCTGGCGCGCGCGGCCGGGGGAAGGGGCAGGCCGAGCCAGGCCGCGACGCTCAGCACATCCAGCAGCAGCCGGTGATAGCCGGTCGAGAGCTGGGCGAAGCTGCCATCGGCCGCCACCAGCCGGGTGAGCGCGGCGGCAAGCCGGGTGGCTCCGGCCGCGCGCCAGGCCGGCACCGCCGCCAGGGTGCCACAGAGCCAGAGCCCCGCCGCTTCGGAGACCGGATGGTTATTGTCCTGCGCCAAGGCATAGAGCGGGGTCGCGGCGATCCGCCGACCATGCAGTTCCAACACCGCCCGCGCCCCGGCGGTCGGCGTCTGACCGAGCAGCCGGAGCGCGAGCCCGAAATGCAACGCGCGGAGCGCAGCCTCCTGGCCACAAGCCCAGTTCGGTCCGCGGAAGGGCGGGTTCCGCGCGCACCAATCGGCCAGCAGCAGCTCGGCGCGTTGCAGATGCCCGCCGGCGGGATCGAGCCGGCTGGCCTGCGCGAGGAGCGGCAATTCCGCCCAGCGGTTCCGCTCCCACACCGGGCGGATGTCACCGGGACCGTAAAGATCGAGTCGCAGGGCGGGCGTGTCCGCCGGAAAGGGGCCGTGCCAATCGGCTGGGCGCACGGCTTGGGCGGCGGCGAGGAGCGCGGCCCGGTGCTCCGGCGGCAGGTCCGGCGGCGGCGGGGTGGTCGCACCCAGCGCGGGATGCGGTGAGGCGGCATCGCCGAAACCGCTGAAACCCGCGACGGAACAAATATCTGAGCTGGGTGCGTCGGCGAATGTGAACGCCTCATGCTCCAGGAATGGCCCGGCGACCGCCGGCCGATCCCGCAGCCGTCGCTGCGGCAGCCCGACCCGCAGGGCCGCGCGATGCAGGATGGCCAGGCCGATCGGCCGTGGTCCCAGGTCGAAGACGAGGTTGGCCAATCCCCAGACAGAATATGTTTTTAGCATTCTGTCTACGATTATACTTGAATGAGTCGTTAACCTCCAGCATCTTCCACGGACCAGACCCGGACCCAGGACCGCGACCTGTAATGCGCTATCGCCCAGGGGTTTTCCGCTCCCTCCTCAGTCGCCTCATTATCGGGGGCCTCGTGCTGCAACCCGTCGCTGGCTGGCCGCAGACCGGCGCGGGCGGCGGCTACCTCTCGGCGCCGTCGCTCCCCTCAACGTTGCCGGGCGGCTTGCCCTTGCCCACCCTGCCGGCGGCAGCGCAGCAGGACATCCTGCAACGCATGTTCAACGGCGGCGCCGCGCCCGTCCCGGCGGTCGCCGCGCCGCAGTCCTTGCCGCCGCCCTACGCCGCAGCCACCGGGCCAGCCCCGGCCGTCCCGGCGGGAGCGCTGCCGGAGGAGCCGCTCTCCCCGGCCGAGGCCTTCTTCGCCGCTCGGCTCGACGCTGCCCCCTGCCCGCCGCAGATGCCGCCCCCCTGCACCCCCGCGCCGCTGCGCCAGTTCGGCTACGACACGCTGCGCCAGTTGCCGGGCGGGGTGATGCCCGGCCAGGGCTTCGGCACGCTGCCCGACGATTATCTGCTCGGCCGCGACGATGAGGTGGTGGTCGCCTTCCGTGGTCGTGCCCGGCAGACCTTCTCGGTGCGGGTCGCCCGTGACGGCATGCTGTGGCTGCCGGATATGCCGCCTATTCCGGCGGCCGGCCGCACCTTGCGTGAGCTGCGCGCCGACCTCAGCGCCAGGGCGCGGATCGAGCTGGAAGGCACCGAGGTCTTCGTCTCGATCGGCCAGGTCCGGCAATTCACGGTCTTCGTCGGCGGCGAGGTGGCGCGGCCCGGCCTGCAGGCGGTCTCCGCCCTCTCCAGCCTGCTCGATGCGCTGGTCGCGGCGGGCGGGGTGCGGCGCACCGGCTCCTTGCGGATGATCCGCGTCGAAGGCCCGCAGGGTCGGCGCAGCATTGATCTCTACCCGGTGATCGCCGGTGAGGGGAATGCCCCGGACCTCAGGCTGCGCGAGGGCGAGCGCATCCTGGTGCCGTCGCTCGGCGGGGTCGTCGCGCTGTTCGGTGAGGTGACCCGCCCCGGCATCTACGAATTGCCCGCCGGCACGGCGCAGGCGCCGCTCGCCGCCATGCTGCGTCTCGCCGGTGAGCCGCTGCGACCTTCGGGCAATCGGTTCCTGCTGCGGTCGACCGATGGTGAGGGCCGGCGCAGCGTGCTGGAGATCAGCCCGGGGACCGCGCTGCGCCGGGGTGATGCGCTGCGGGTCGAGCCTGGCTCGGATGTCGATGCCGAACAGCTCCGCCTCGCCGGCCATGTCGCGGCGCCCATCCTGCGCTCGGCCGGCGGGCGGGCGCGGACGCTGCGCGGCCTGTTGGCCGATCCGCGCGTGGTCAAGCCCGATCCTTATATCCGCCTCGGCATCGTCTGGCGCATCGATGCGCGCAGCCGGGCGCGGCGCTTCATCGGCTTCGATCTGGCGCGTGTGCTGCAGGGGCAGGCGGATATGCCGCTGCATGAGGGCGATGAGGTCATCCTGATCGGCAAGCCCGACCTCATCTTCCTGGCGAGCCCGGCGGTGCAGCAGGCGCTGCGGGGGGATGTCCCGGATACGCCGACCGCACCTGGCCTGCCGGGCGGCATCACGCCGATCGCCGGCCTGCCTGGGGGCAACCTTGCCAATGGAATCCTGGCGCAGCCGGCGAATATCCCGCCGGGCATGATGCTGGTGCCGACCACGACACCGCCCGCTTTCGGGACCAACTGCCCTGCGCTGGTGGGGCTGACGGTGGCCGCCCAGGCCTCCCGCATGCGCTTCGCCCATGCGCGCGCCGCCGGCTTCCCCGATTTCGGTCGCCAGCCCTGCCCGCAACTCTTCCTCGATTATCCCGCGCTGCTGCCCTTCCTGCTCGACCAATCGGTGCTGCTGACCGGGGAGGTCTTGCAGCCCGGGCTCTATCCGTTGCTCGAGGGCACGAGCCTGCAGGCGCTGCTGGATGCCGCGGGCGGCGTGACCGATACCGCCGATCTTGCGCAGATCGAGTTGGCCCGCGAGCCAGGCGAGCAGAACAGCTCGCTGCCGCTCAACCGCATGATGATCGACCTGCGCTCGCGCAACTTCAACGCCATCAAGCTCTCACCGCGCGACGCGGTGAAGGTGCCGCGCGGCTTCGGGGATCGCGATACCGGGCCGGTCGTCCTGGTCGGCGAATTCGTCCGCCCCGGCACCTACGATATCCGGCGTGGCGAGAAGCTCTCCGATATCATCACCCGGGCGGGCGGGCTGACCCCGCAGGCCTATCCCTACGGCGCGGTCTTCACGCGCCAGAGCGTGCAGGTCACCCAGCAGGAAGGCTTCGCGCGCAGCGCCCAGCAGCTGGAACAGAACCTGTTGCAGGTCGCGGCCGGTATGAACGTGGCCGGCATGAACGGTGCACCCAACCTGGGCGGTGCCATCGCCGCCGGCCAGCAGCTGGCGCAGACGCTGAAACAGACCCGCGCGTCCGGGCGCATGGTGGTGGAAGCCAATCCCGTCGTGCTGGCCAGCCGCTCCGACCTCGATGTGCTGCTGCAGCCGGGCGATCTGATCGCCATGCCGAAGCGGCCGAACGAGGTGACCGTGGTCGGCGCCGTGCTCAACCCCGGCAGTCTGCAATTCCAAAGCGGCTGGCGGTCGGCGGAATATGTCCGCGCCTCGGGCGGCCAGCAGCGCTTTGCCGATGGTGGCCGGGCCTTCGTCGTGCTGCCCAATGGCCAGTCGGTGCCGGCCGGGATCGGCGGTTGGCAGGCCGGCGGCCCGCCGGTGCCGCCGGGCAGTACCGTGGTCGTGCCGCAGGACCCTTCGCCCTATGAGACCTGGGGCTTCGCGCGCGATATCACCCAGGTCTTGTCGCAGGTAGCGTTGTCCTCGGCGGCGCTGGCGGTCATTGCGCGCTCCTCGATGCAGTAGCGCGGCGTTTGCCTTGCCGCTGGTCCTGCTCCTGGTCCTGGTGCTGTTCGGCGCACCGGCGGCGGCGCAGCACAACCTGCCGCCCTCCAACAACGAAATTCCGGCGAGCGGGGGGGATTTCGGCGGCGTCGGTCTGATCGAGACCCGCAATGCCCGCTTTCGCCCCGATGGGACGCTGGAGGCGGGCGCGGCGTTGCGCAATCAGCGGCAATTCTACTTCGTCAATTTTCAGGCACTGCCTTTCCTCGAGACCACCTTCCGCTTCGGGGAGCGGCTGAACGGCACCACCGGCCATGGCACCACCACGGATCGCGGCTTCGACATGAAGTTCCGCCTCTGGCAGGAGGGCGAGTGGATGCCCGCGCTTGCCTTGGGGCTGCAGGATTTGGCCGGCACGGGCATCTACGGCGGCGAATACCTCGTCGCCTCGAAGCGCTTCGGCCTGCGGGAATTTGGCAGTCTCGACGTCACCGCCGGCATGGGCTGGGGACGCTTCGGCACCGGCAACGATATGCCGAACCCGGTCGGCTGGACCAACCCAAGCTTCACTACCCGCCCGCGCAGTGTCGGCCAGGGCGGGGTGCCGAGCTGGAACAGCTGGTTCCATGGCGAGACCGTGGGCGTCATGGGCGGCCTGGAATGGGTGGCGCCGCCGATCGAGACGCCTTGGGGCCGCTTCGAGGGGCTGCGCGGCAAGCTCGAATACTCCGCCGACCGGCTGCGCGATGAGCGCTATAAATACCCGAGCATCACCTACGGCCTCAAAGGCAAGGCGCAGTCGCGCGTCAATGCCGGGCTGCAATGGCAGAATCACTGGCTGGATGCCGGGTTGTTTTTCGTCAACGGCACCGATGCGCTGTTCCGGATCTCCTTTCGCCTCAACCCCGATCGACCGCCGGAGATCTACCGCCGCCCGCCGCCGCCCTTGCTGCCGCGACCTTCCCCGCCGCTGCCGCCCGCCGCGCGCGATGCCTTGCTGCGGGAACGCCTGACCGAGCAGGGCTTCGATTTCCTGGGCGTCGAGATCATCGGCAGCAGCGCGCGGGTCGCGGTCTCTGGGGGGCGATTCGTGACCCTGGCCCAGGTCGCCGGCCGCGTCGCCCGCGCCGCCCAGCCCGCCTTGCCGCCGGAGGTGGAGCGCCTGACCGTCGAATGGCATCGTGTCGGCGTGCCCATCGCGCGGCTGGAATTGCTGCGCGAGACCATCGAGGGGCAGGCTGCCGGTAGCGGGAGCGCCGAGGAGATCCTGGCCGGCGCGACGCTACTGCCGGCGACGACGTCGGCCATGCCGGATACGCCCTGGGGACCAAGGCTGGATTGGGCGCTGGAGCCGCGCACCGCGCTTGTGCTGGGCGACCCCAGCGGGAAGATTCTCTGGCAGCTCGGCGCCGGGGCGGGCGCGCGGCTCGAGCTTGGCGCCGGGTTGGCGCTCGCCGGCAGCGTCGCGCAGACGCTCAGCGGCAATCTCGATACCGGCGCGCCGTCGAATAGCCAACTGCCGCATGTCCGGACGGATTACGCGCTCTATGCCAAGCAGGGCAAAAGCTCGATCCCGACGCTGTATGCCGAGGGCATCTGGACCGTCGCGCCCGATTGGTTCGCGCGGGTGACCGGCGGCATCCTGGAGCCGATGTTCGCCGGGGTTTCCGCCGAGGCCCTGTGGCGGCCGAAGGACCGGCCCGTCGCCTTCGGCCTCGACCTGGCCTGGGTGACGCAGCGCGACTTCCAGATGACCTTCCCGATGCGCGCCTACAACATCGTCACCGGCCATGCCTCGGCTTATCTCGACCTGCCCTATTTCAACATGTTCGCGGTGCTGCGGGCGGGGCGCTACCTCGCGGGCGATTGGGGCGGCACGATCGAGATCGGCCGGCGCTTTGAAAGCGGCATCGAGGTGGGCGGCTGGGCGACCTTCACCAATGTCCCCTTCAGCAAATTCGGCGAGGGCAGCTTCGACAAGGGCATCTATATCCGCTTCCCGCTGCAAATGCTGGGGCCGGAGACGACGCGCCAGGCGGCGACCGTCATCCGCCCGGTCCAGCGCGATGGCGGACAGCGCCTGATGGTCGACAATCCGCTCTGGTCCGTGACGCGGGAAGGGCGCTGGGACGCGCTCTCCCGAAGCTTCACGGGGCTGGTACAATAGAGCATGCTGCGTTCGCGTTCGCTTGCGCATCCGGCTCTCATCTTTGTTTGGTCGCGGGATACAGCCTCTCCGGCGATGCCGCCTCAACGCATTGCGCTCTAGTGGTCCGATCCCGACGCTTGGTGTCCAAGCATCGGGTGAATCGGCCCACCAAATCAATGGCACGCACCACTAGCTTGGGCGGGGTGCGCCGCCGACCAGGGCGGCGACGCGGCCGGGGCGGCTTGCCGGCATCGCCGGCATCGTTCACATCCGCGCCGGCATGCGGCTCGAGAATCTCCTCACCCACCTGGCCTTCGCGGGGCTGCTCGCGCTCATTGCCGCGGCGGTGGTCCGGCTGATGATTGCCTACCCGATTCTCGACGAACCGAACGCCCGCAGCGCCCACACCCGGCCGACGCCGCGCGGCGGTGGGCTCGGCGTGGTGATCGCCTTCGTCATCGGCATGCTGATCCTCTATCGCACCGCCGATTTCGCGCGCATCGCGGAACGGCAGTTCATTGGCGTCATCCTGGCGGCGCTGGCGATCGCGGGGGTGGCGCTGATCGACGACATGCGCAGCCTCTCGGCGCGGCTTCGCCTGGCGGCGCAGATCGCCGCCGCGCTGGTCGCGGTCGGCAGCGGCCTGGTGGTCTCGCATCTGGCATTGCCCTGGTACGGGCCGGTCGGCCTTGGTTGGCTCGGTATCCCGCTGACACTGTTCTGGATCGTCGGCTGCACCAATGCGGTGAATTTCATGGATGGGCTGGACGGGCTGGTGGGCGGCGTGGTGGTGCTCGCCAGCCTTGCGCTCTGTGTCCTCTCGGCCAGCCTGGGGGGCTGGTTCGTCTATGCGGCGGCGCTGTTCCTGGCCGCCGGCTTCGCCGGCTTCCTGCCCTTCAACCTGCATCCGGCGCGGATCTTCATGGGCGATGTCGGCAGCCAGTTCGCGGGCTTCATCTTGGCGGTCCTGGCGATCGCGGCCAGCCGGTTCGATGCGACCCAGGTCAGCTTCACCCTGGTGCCGCTGCTGATTTTCGGCCTGCTTTTCGATGCGGCCTTCACCTTGGCCCGGCGCGCCGTGATGGGCGACCGGGTGGGCGCGGCGCACCGCACGCATCTCTATCAGATGGCCCAGCGCGCGGGGATGCCGGTGCGGCGGGTGGCGGCGGTGCATTGGGGCTTCGTGCTGGTCCACGCCGCCCTGGCGGTGCTGTTCCTGCGGCTGGATGCGATGCTGAAGCCGCTCGTGCTGCTGCCGGCGCTGGCGGTGCAGCTGGCCTGGGCCTGGGTCGTCGCGCGTCGGGTCCGCACCGCCGGGCTCAGTTGGCGCGGCTGACGCCGGTCAGAGGAACTCCACGCTGAGCAGGCCTATCCCGGGCCCGATCCATTGTTCGGAACGGATGATCGCCCCGCTTTCGGCTTCCACCCAGAAGCGGTTGGTGAAGCGGCCCTCGCCCGTGGCGCGGCATTGCTCCTCGACCAGGAGGATGGCCGGGTCCGGGGTGGGCGAGGCCGTCAATTGGCACTCCACCGGCACGCCGAAGCGCATGCTCTCCGGCGCGCGGCTGGCCGCCATCAGGTCGATGGCGCGATGCGAGAGGACCTGCTCCGTCAGCAGCGGCACCGGCGCGGTCAGTGGATCGGGATCGGTGAAGCGCGTGGCGACCAGGATTTCGCCGGCGCCGGACGTCGCCATCACCCGCCCGCCTTCGGTTGCCAGCACCAGACCCGTGCCGGTGCGCCAGAGCCGCCGGTTGCCGCTTTCCTGGATCAGCCGGGCATAGGTTTGCCGCCCGTCCAGGGCGACCCGCAGCGCCGGGCCATCCGGCTCGGCTTCCGGCCGAGCCTTTGCGTCGGCGGTCAAGGACGGCAGCAAAGGCGCCTGGGAGCCCGCGCCGCATCCGGCGAGCAAAAACAACAGCGCCATGAGCCCGATATCGCGGCCAAGCATATCCCAACCTTACTCCGCCCAGCGCCGCGAAAGCGAGCGGTTCCGCGCCGCAAATCTTTACCTTTACTCTAGCCGCCAGCCGTGTTGCGCTATCGATGGGCGGCCTTTCTGATGCCGGCGCTGGCCGCCCCGCTTCGGGGGCCCCGATATGAGTTCGCTCACCGCCAAGGATTTGATGACGGTCGATGTCGTGACGGTGCCGCCGGAAACCCCGGTGGCGGTCGTGGCGCGGCTGCTCTCGCAGCGCGGCCTTTCGGCCGTGCCGGTCCAGGGGGCCGATGGCCAGGTCATGGGGATCGTGACGGAAGCCGACCTCATCCGCCGATTGGCCGGCGAGGAAGATGCGCCGGAGGGCTGGTTCAGCGCCCTGTTCAGCGATCCCGCGCAGCTGGCAGAGCGGTTTTCCCGTACCCACGGCCATACCGCGTCGGATATCATGACCGACCACGTTGTTTCGGTCACGGAAGACGCCACCGCCG
The DNA here is from genome assembly GCA_903896535.1 of uncultured Paracraurococcus sp. Taxonomy (GTDB): domain Bacteria; phylum Pseudomonadota; class Alphaproteobacteria; order Acetobacterales; family Acetobacteraceae; genus CAITYE01. The sequence goes on along the minus strand of CAITYE010000472.1, from coordinate 5,127 downwards.
CGCAGATCGCCAAGCTGCTGGAGGCGAAGCACATCCGACGGGTCGTGGTGCTGAGCAATGGCCGGTTGCGCGGCATGGTCTCCCGCTCCGACCTGCTCCGGGCGATTGTTTCGCCCCCGCCGGCTGACGGTGACCTCTCCGACGACCGGGTTCGCCGCGCCGTCCTCGCGGCCATGCGGCGGGAGCCCTGGGCCGACACCTTCTACACCTTGGTCGAGGTGCGGCACGGCGTGGTCTGCTTCCACGGTTTCTATAAGACCGAGGCCGTCAGGCACGGGCTGCGGGTGCTCGCTGAGGGCGTCCCAGGCGTCAAGCAGGTGGTCGACGAGACCCGGCCGATGCCCAACTACCTCTTCGCCGCGGCCTGACGCGGTCCGCGCCGGCGGGGTTCCGCATGGCCGCCCGCGATCCCATCGGCTATGCTCCGCCGCGATGAGCCTCGCGCTTGCCGATCTGCTGGCACCGATCACCCCAGAGCAGTTTTTCGCGGACTATCACGACCGCAAGCCGCTGCATGTCCGGGGGGGCGCCGCAAAATTCGCCCAGGCCCTGTCCTGGCGTCAGATCAACCGGCTGCTCGACATGACCCATATCTGGTCGAGCCAATCGTTCAAGCTGGTCATCGACGGCCAGGGCGTGCCGGCCGAGGATTACTGCGTCCGCGCCGTCTCCCGCGACAATGACCCGTCGCTGCAGCCGGCCGCGGACAAGGTGCGCGATTGGGTTCGGCGCGGCGCGAGTGTCGTGCTGAACGATGTCGACAGCCTGACCCCCGGCATGGCGGCCATCTCGGCCGCGCTGGAGGGCGCCGGGCTCGGCAAGGCCCAGGCGAATGTCTACATTTCCTGGCAGAGCCATAAGGCGTTCCCGGCGCATTTCGACACCCACGATGTCTGGGCCGTGCAGGTCGAGGGCGAGAAGACCTGGAACCTCTGGGACGGGCGCGCCGACTGGCCGATCCCCCATCCTGCCTTCCGCCACCTTGGCCAGCCGCATCACGAACGGGCGAAAGGCAAGCTGCGCGAACAGGTGCTGCTGCGCACCGGCGACCTCCTCTATCTGCCGCGCGGCTGGTACCACGACGCGCTCGCCGAAGCGCCGGCCTCGGTGCATATCACCTACGGCCTGCACGCGCCGCTCGGCATCGATCTGGTCAACATGCTGCTGGAACGGGCGATCCAGGACACCGAATTCCGCAAGCCGCTGCCGCGCCAGGATGGCAGCGCGGCGGCGAAATTCGCGCTGACCACCCGGGCCGGGCAGCTCGGCCAGCGGCTTGCCGAGTATTGCCGCGAACCGCAGGTGATGGCGGCGCTGGAGCGCTTCGTTGCCGAGTATCGCTTCCCGCGCGGGGGGAACGACCTGCTGGCTGCGCGCGGCTTAGCGCCGGCGAGCCGTGCCGGCGATCCTGATGAGGCCCCGGCCTGGCGGGTCCTGCTGCCCGGCGCCAAGCCAGTGCGGCGGGGGAGTGACTGGGTGCTGAAGACCGCCTCCGGCACGGTTGCGCTGGCCGCGGCCGAAGCGGAGGCGGTTGGCTGGATGCTTGGCCGCCCGGACATCACCCTGGCCGAGTTGCGGCGGGCGCATCCTGGCCTCGATGCCCCTGGCCTGCTCGACAGGTTATGCGCGGCGGGCGCCTTGGTGGCGGGGTGATGCGGTGCCTGCTGCTGCTGGCCGCTCTGCTGCTGCCGCTGGACGTCGGCGCCCAGACCCGGCCCTTCGGCTGCGTCGGTGCCGAACAGCTAGAGGATGATGTCTTCGCGATTCCCTTTGCCAAGGGGGCGGCGAATCCTGGAGAGGCGGCGCGGGCCAACCTCGATGCGGCGGCGGCGCTCGCCACCCGGGACGTGAAGCGCAATCTCTGCGTGCTGGGTCACGCCGCGCTGGGCGAGGGGGCGGCGGCGACCGGCCTCAATCTCGCCGCACGCCGGGCCCGGGCGGTGGCGCAACAACTTGTCGCCCGGGGCGTCGTGCCCACCCGAATCCGCGCCGAAGCGCGGCGCGCCAGCTTTGCCCGTGGCAGCGTCCCGGCCGAACGCAGCGTGACCATCGTGGTCATGCCGGCGCCCGGGCCACGCCGTCCGTCGGAGTCACGATGACCGTTTTGCCCTATCGGCCCAATGTCGGCGCCATGCTGTTCAACCGCGCGGGCTTCGTCTTCGTCGCGCGACGGGCGAATATGCCCAATGCCGAAGGTGCGGCGGGCGGCTGGCAGCTGCCGCAGGGCGGGATCGATCCCGATGAAGACCCCCGCATGGCAGTGCTGCGCGAGTTGGCCGAGGAAATCGGCACCGACCGGGCGGAGATCATCGCCGAGCATCCGGAATGGCTGACCTACGACTTCCCGCCGGACCTCGCGGCGCGGGGCTTTCGTATTGCCCGGCATTATCGCGGCCAGCGGCAACGGTGGTTCGCGCTGCGCTTCAACGGAACCGATGCGGATATCCGGCTGGATGCCGACCCCCACCCGGAATTCGACGCCTGGCGTTGGGCGCCCCTCGCCGAACTGCCCGCCCTCGCGGTGCCCTTCAAGCGCCCGATCTACGACGCGATCGCCCGCGACTTCGCCCGCTTCGCCATCGCCGTCTGAGGCCAGCGGTCCCATCCTTTGGCCGCTGCTATTGGTTTTTCCCCGGCCCTCACTCGCCGGGCGGCAACCTCCGGTTCCTTGAGGTGCGCGGCACGGGTCAACGCCGCGTGCCCCTGCTACGACCAAGCCGCGCAACCAGTGGCAGGGAGGCGACGGCGATGAGGGACAGCAGCGCCCCGGTCGGGCCGAGCGCGGCCGTCCCGTAGCGGTCGAGCGCCAGCCCCCCGGCGATGCCGCCGAGCGAGGCGCCCGCATAGATGCAAGCGGCATTGAGGGCGAACAGCACCGGCGTCATCGCCGGCGCCAGCGCGGCCAGGCGCAGTTGCTGCGGTACGCCGAAGGCCCAGCCCACCATCGACCAGAGCACGACCCCGAGAAACAGCATCGGGACCGGTAGGGCGAGCAAGGTCAGCGGCAGCAGGATCAGCGCCTGGAGCAGGCCGAGCAGCGCCAAGGTCCGCACCGGACCCAGCCGGTCCGCGAGCCAGCCGGCGAGGAGGTTGCCGAGCACCGCGCCGAGGCCGGCGGCGAAGAGCAGGGCCGTGACCCCGTCCCGCGCCAGCCCGTGCCGGGCCTCGGCATAGGGGCCGAGAAAGGTATGAAACGCATAGGCCCCGCCGAGGAAAAGCACGGTGAAGCCAAGCGCGAGCAGCAGATGCGGCGTCGCCAGCGCGGCACCCAGCGTGCGCAGCCCGACCCGCGGCACGGCGATGCCGCGCGGCAGGGACCAGGCGACCAGCGCCGCCAGCGGCAGCGCCAGGGCAGCCACCACGAAGAAGGCGACGCGCCAGCCAAGGGCGTAGCCAAGCCAGGCGCAGGCCGGCACGCCCAGCGCCTGGGCAAGCGTCAGCCCCGAGAACACCAGGGCCAGCGCGCGGCCCCGCCGCTCAGGCGGGCTCAGCGCGACCCCGATCGAGGCGGCGACCGGCGTGATCAGCGCCCCGCCCACCGCCATCGTCGCCCGCGCCGCGAGCAGCGGGACGAAGCCCTGCGCCAGCCCCGCCGCCAGCGCGCCGCCGCCGAACAGGCACAGCCCAATCGAGAGCACCCGCGCCCGATCCAGCCCACCGGTGAGGGAGACCAGCCCGGGCGCGGCCACGGCATAGACCAGCGCGTAGAGGCTCATCATCCAGCCCGCCTCGGAGGGTGGGCGGTCGAAGGCAAGGCCGACCGGGCCGACAAGTCCGACCACGCCGAGCGCGCCCATGCCGGCGACGAAGTTGGCGGCGGCCAGCAGGGCCAGGATGCCGCCCGGCATGCGCCTAGAGCGCGATGCGTTGAGGCGGAATCGCCGAAGGCGCTGAATCGCGCGATCCAACAAAGGCTAGAGCGGGCTGCGTGAACGCATGTGAACGCAGCATGCTCTAGAGCCGGATGCGTTGAGACGGAATCGCCGAAGGCGCTGAATCGTGCGATCCAACAAAGGCTAGAGCGGGCTGCGTGAGTGAATATGAACGCATCATGCGCTACAGGAAGGTGGCGAAGGGGAGGATCTGGATGGTCTCCCCCGGCGTCACGCTCAGCACATCCTCGGGCAATTCCGCGAAGGCGTCGCATTCGGTCAGCGAGGTGAGCAGCCCGGCGCCTTCGCGCGGGAACTTCATGGCCAAGGGCAGCGGCTGACCGGGTGCCAACCGCACCCGCAGGTATTCCCGCCGTCCGACCTTCTTCTTCGCACTGAAACCGGCGCAGGCGGGAAAGCGCGCCAGCACCTCCGGCCGCGCCCCGGCCATCCGCAGCACCAGCGGCCGGGCGAGGTGCAGGAAGGTGACGACCGCCGCCACTGGGTTGCCGGGCAGGCCCAGCACCGGGGTGCCGTCGATGATGCCGAGCGCCGCGGGGCGGCCGGGCTTCACCGCCAGCCGCCAGAACACCAGGCGCCCGCCGGCTTCGATGGCGCCGCGCACGTGATCCTCCTCGCCCGCGCTGACGCCGCCCGAGGTGAGGAGCAGATCATACTGCGAGGCGGCGTCGCGCAAGGCCCGCACGGTCGCCGCGCGGTCATCCGGCAGGATACCCAGATCGCTGGCCTGCACCGGCAGCCGCGCGAGCAGGGCCAGCAGGGTGAAGCGGTTGCTGTCATAGGTCTGCGCCGGACCGAGCGGGATGCCGGGCGAGGCCAGCTCATCGCCGGTAGAGAAGACCCCAACCCGCAATCGGCGCCGGACCGTCAGCGCCGCCTGGCCGAGTGCTGCGGCCAGCCCGATCTCCGGCGCGCGCAGGCGCGTCCCGGCGGCGAGCGCGAGGCTGCCCTGCGCCACATCCTCCCCAGCCGGTCGGGCATTGGCCCCGGGCTTGAGGCCGAGTGGGACGCGGACGCCCTGGCCTTCCAGTCCCGCATCCTCCTGCATCAGCACGGTATCGGCACCCGCCGGCATCGGTGCCCCGGTGAAGATCCTGGCGGCATGGCCGGGCAGGAGGGGGGGCGCTTGCTGGCCAGCGGCGATGCGTCCGGCCAATGGCAGCAAGGTGGGCGCGGCGCCGAGATCGGCGTGGCGGAAAGCGTAGCCATCGACCGCGGCGTTGGCGAAGGGCGG
>CAITYE010000471.1 GCA_903896535.1 uncultured Paracraurococcus sp. | reverse complement strand
GGCGCCGGCGCGGATCTGCGGCACGGCCACCGTCGAGTTCAGGAAGCCCCCCTGCACCTGCCCGGAGACGAGCGCGGCCTGGGCCGGCGCCGCGCCGGTATAGGGCACATGGGTCAGCTCGATGCCGGCGACGCTGGCGAACAGCGCCATCGCCAGATGGCTGGCATTGCCGACGCCGGCCGAGGACATGGTCAGCCCCCCCGGCCGTGCCTTGGCCGCCGCGATGAAGCCCGGCAGATCGGTGATCCCGGTGCCCGGATGCACCACCAGCACCATCGGGTGGTAGGCGCAGTTCAACACCGGCGTGAAATCGCGCACCGCATCGAAGGGCAGTTTCGGCATCAGCGCCGGATTCATCGCATGCGCGCTGGCTGCCAGCAAAAGTGTGTAGCCGTCGGGTGCAGCACGGGCGACGAGTTCCGTGCCGATGGCGCTGCCGGCGCCGGGGCGGTTCTCCACCACCACCGGCTGCCCCCAGCCCTCAGACAGTGCCGCGCCCAGCACGCGCGCCAGGATGTCAGACGGCCCACCCGGCGCATAAGGCACGATCAGGCGGACCGGCCGCGTGGGCCATTCTGCCCCACGCGCCGCGGCCGGCGCCAGCAGCGCCGCCGCGAGGAACGCGCGCCGGCTAGCCATGAACACGCGGTGCCCCCTGCCGCCGCCAGGCGCTCATCTGGATCGCCGAGGTATGGACATGCACGACCACCGGCTTGGTCTTCACCGCAAAGGCGCGGGCGATGCCGGCCTCGACCTCGCTCTCGTCGTTGATGGTGATGCCCTCGGCGCCGAAGACGCGAGCCCAGGCGGCGAAATCGGGATTGGTCAGCCGCACCGCATTCTCATAGGGCCGGTTCGGGTAACGCACCTCATGGTGCATGCCGATCGTGCCGTAGCGCTTGTTGTCGGAGAGGATGATGATCGGTGCCGCGCCGTATTGCATGGCGGTGGCGATCTCGTTGCCGCTCATCAGGATCCCGCCATCGCCGACAAAGGCGACTGCCTGCCGGCCCGGGTTGCGGATGCTGGCGGCGACCGCCATCGGCACGCCCGCGCCCATGGCGCCGACCACCGAGGAGAGGAAATTCTGTCCCGGACGGAAGCCGATATAGCGATGGATGAAGGAGGAGAAATTTCCGGCATCGGAGGTGACAATGGCATCGGGCGCCAGCCGCTTGCCCACCTCGACGGCGATGGCGGCGAAGTTCACACCATCGGGCGTCGGCTCCCATTCGGCCGCCATCAGCTTGTTATGAATCCGGTTCAGCCCGGCCACCCAACCGCGGCGCTTGGCGGCATCGGCCGGCGCATCGCGGGCAAGCAGCGCCTCGATCACCGCCGACGGCTCGGCCACGATGCCGAGATCAGGGCGGAAGACGCGACCGACCTCATTGGCATCCGGCCAGACATGCACCAGCGGCAACTGCGGATCGGGGGCCATCGGGAAGGTATAGGATTGGCTGACGCTGTCAGTGACCCGCTCCCCCAGCGCGACCAGAAGATCGGCTTTCTTCATCTCGTCGACCAGCAGCTTGGGCACGCGGATGCCCATATAGCCCCCGTAATTCGGATGGCTCGCATCAAAGAGCTGCGGTCGGCGATGGGTCGGGCTGACCGGCAGCATCCAGCTCTCGGCCAGTTTCTGCAGGTTGCCGAGGGTCGCCGCATCGGCATTGGCCAATGCCCCACCCACCCAGATCAGCGGCCGTTCAGCCTTGGCCAGCATGCCCGCGAGTTGGTCGAGGTCCTGCGCCCGCGCCCCGCCATAAACGCGCGGGCGGGGCTTGGCGACCGCCACCTCGCTCAACTCATCGAAGATGTCCTCTGGCAGGATCACGGCAACCGGCCCCGGCGTGCCGCTTTCCGCCAGATGGAAAGCGCGGGCGATGCTCTCGCTCGCCTGCACCACCTCGTTCACCTCAATCACGTCCTTGGTCACATCGGCCAGCAGCTTGGCGTAGTTCTGTTCCTGCAGCGCCAGCCGGCCGAAATCCTTGCGCTCCACCTGCCCGCACAGCACCACCAGCGGCGAGGCATCATGGTAGGCGGTGTGCAGCGCGACCATGGCATTCGCCAGACCCGGCCCGCGGGAGACCAGCAGTACCCCGGCGCGGCCGCCACGCATGCGGCCATCGGCCACCGCCATGAAGCCGGCGCCGCCCTCATGCCGGCAGACGATCAGGTCCACCTGCGGCGTCTCGGTCAGCGCATCGGTCAGGCCGAGGAAGCTCTCGCCCGGCACCATCCAGATCTTGTCGATGCCATGCGCGATCAGGCTCTCCGCCAGGATGCGGCCAACGGTCTTTGACATGGTTTCTTCCCTTTCCAGTCTTGGCGCCCGGCGGGGCGCTATTCGCCTCGGATCCCGGCCTGTGCCACGACGCGTTGCCATTTCGGGACATCACTGGCCAGCAGCGCCGACAGATCCCCGGGGCCGGTGAGTAGCGGTACGGTCCCCGCCGCGCCGAAGCGCGCCTTGATCTCCGGCAGGTCGCGCAGCGCGGCGAGCGTCCCTGCAAGCCGCTCAACAATCGGTGGCGGCAGGCCGCGTGGGCCTGCAATCGCATACCAGTTCAGCGCGACATAGCCGGGGACGAATTCGGCCACCGCCGGCACCTGGGGCAGCGCCGGCAATCGCGCCGCGGTGGTCACGCCAAGCAGCCGCGCCCGACCGCCCTGCACATGCGGCAGGGTTTCCACCGTGCTGGCGAAGACCAGGTCGATCTCCCCGGCAAACAGCGCGATCATGGCCGGCGCCGCGCCGCGATAGGAAATATGCTCAAGCTGGACGCCGGCCATCGAGGCGAACAGCGCGCCCGCGAGATGGTTCGAGGAACCAGCCCCGCCGCTGCCATAGGTCAGGCTGCCAGGGCGTTGCCGCGCCGCTGCCAGCACATCGGCCACGCTGCGATAGGGCCCGTCGGCGCGCACCACCATCGCGGTCGGCACATCGGCCACCAGGCTGATCGGTGTCAGCGTGGCACGGGGATCGAGCCCCTGGTCGGGATAGAGCGCGGGTACGGAAGCGAGCGAGGCGCTGGTCAACAGGAAGACGCTGCCATCGGGCGGTGCCTGCACCACGGCGCGGATGCCGATGGAGCCGCCCGCACCCGGACGATTATCGATCAACCAGGGCTGGCCAAGCCGGTCGCGGAGCTGTTCGGCCAGCAGCCGGCCGACGCCATCGATCGGCCCACCGGCGCCGAAGGGAATGACCAGGCGCACCGGCCGCGCCGGCCAGGCCTCCTCACCCCATGCGCGGGCGATGCCGCCGAAGGGCAGGGCAAGCGTGCTGCGCCGCAGCATCGAAGCGGTCTTGAGCGAAATCACGCATCCATTCAACGCGCGAAGCGCCGGCGCGTGAAGGGGTGTTGCGCGGCCGACCGATCGGGCCAAGGATCAGGCGCATGGAACGTCTTACCCCGGTCGCCGACGCCAGCGCCTGGCGCGGCGCAGACCTCGCCGGACAAGATGGCTGGCTGCACCGCCTGCATGAGGACGAGATCGCCGACCTCGTCGCTGCGCTGGCGGAGATCCGCCGGCTCGATATCCCGACCATCGCCATCCGGCGCGAGGATGTCCCGTTGCCCGTGCTGGCCCCGCGGCTTGCGCAATGGCTGGAGGAAGCGCGCAGCGGGCGTGGCTTCTTCGTCGTCCGGGGGCTACCGGCGGACCGCTTTTCGGAAGCCGAGCGGGAGGCGCTGTTCTGGGCGGTCGGTACGCATTTCGGCGCGCCGGTTTCGCAGAACTCGCATGGTGATCTGCTGGGCCATGTCTTCGACCAGGGCCGGGAATACGGCTCGGCCAATACCCGTGGCTATCAGACGCGGGCGCGACTGGATTTCCACACCGATCGCTGCGATCTGGTCGGCCTGCTCTGCCAGCGGCGGGCGAAAGATGGCGGCCTCTCCTCGGTCGTGTCGACCATGGCCGTGCATGATGAGATCCTGGCAAACCGTCCCGATCTGCTGCCCCTGCTCTATCGCGGCTTCCATTATGCTGAACGGGAGACGGCCGACCGGTCAGATGGCTTCACCGCACGGCCGATCCCGATTTTCAGCCGCTGGCAGGGGCTGCTGTCCTGCCGCTTCATCCGCAACCCGATCGAGACCGGCGCCAAGCGTCGCGGCGTGCCGCTGACCGAGGCCGAGCAGGCGGCGCTGGAGCTGATGTCCGACGTCGCCGCGCGCCCCGACATGCGGCTCGACATGATGCTCGAGCCCGGCGACATGCAGTTCTGCAACAACTATGTCGTCAGCCACGCCCGCACCGATTTCGCCGATTGGCCGGACGCCGCGCGGGCCAGGCTGATGGTGCGCCTCTGGCTCAGCCTGGAACATCGCCGCCCGCTGGCACCCGATTTCGGCGAGCATGACGGCATCCCACCGCGGCTGGCGCCGCCCGAGCCCGGCGCCCCGGTCGTCGCCGCCACCACTCGGCGCAGCCTGGAGCATTGACCCCCTGGGCCCTGGCGCGGCGCGGCCTGCTGGCCGCGCTGCTACCCGCCGGCATGGCGCGGGCCGAAACGCGCCCGCTGCGGATCATCGTCCCCTTCGCCCCGGGCGGGTCGGGCGACATCACCGCCCGCCTGATCGCCCAGCATATCGAGCGCACCACGGGCCAGCCGGTGGTGGTGGACAACCGCGCCGGCGCCAATGGCGTGATTGGGACCATGGCGGTGAAACAGGCCCCGCCCGATGGCCGAACCTGGCTGCTGGCCACCACCAGCACCCATTCCGCCAATCCGAGCACGGTGCGCGACCTGCCCTATGATCCGGAGCGGGACTTCACCACCGTTGGCTTCTTCGGCTCCAACGGGTCCTACCTGCTGGTCCGGCCGGAGGCCCCCTACCGCAGTGTCGCCGATCTGGTTGCGGCGGCGCGCCAGCCGGGGATGTTCTTCGGGCATTTCAACGCCTCCTCGCGCATTCCTGGGGAGTTGCTGAACGCCTTGGGCGGCACCCGGCTGCAAGGGGTTCCCTATCGGACGATCGGCGCTGCCTTCGCCGACCTGCTGGCCGGGCGGCTCGACCTCATCTTCGTCGATACGACGGCAGGCGACGCCTATGTGAAGGATGGTTCGCTGCGGCCACTGGCCATCACGCGGGAAGGCCGGTGGTCACGCTGGCCCGACCTGCCGGCGCTGTCGGAAACCTGGCCGGATTTCGTGCTGACCGGCTTCCTCGGCATCGCGGTGCCGGCAGCGACGCCGAGCGCGGTTGCCGAACGGGTCAATGGGCTGGTCAATGCCGCCATCCTGGCGGAGCCGGCGCGCAGCCGCCTGATCGAATTCGGCTTCGTGCCCGCTGCCCTGGACCTGCCCCGGATCGCCGAACTGGTCCATGCGGAGCGGGCAAAATGGACCCGCTTCGTCGCGCTGGCAGGGATCGCGCCGGAATAGCTGGC
>CAITYE010000470.1 GCA_903896535.1 uncultured Paracraurococcus sp. | reverse complement strand
TTTGCCGCGGACGCTTATTTCGAATTGCATATCGAACAGGGCCCGATCCTGGAGCGCGAAGCCCGTCAGATTGGCATCGTTACCGGCGCCCAGGCGCAGGTCTGGTTCGATGCAGTCGTTACCGGCCAGGATGCGCATGCCGGCACCACCCCGCCTTCGGCAAGGCGCGATGCCATGGTGACGGCAGCCCGTATCATCGATCTCGTGGATCGCCTCATGCGCGCGCGGGGCGAGGATGGGCGTGGCACGGTTGGCCAACTGCATGTTCTGCCAAACAGCCGCAATGTCATCCCAGGCGAGGTGCGCTTCAGCGTTGAGTTCCGCCATCCTGACTTCGCTGAGGTGGAGCGACTGGCCCTCGAGTTTTCCCAGCAGGCGGCAGCACTCGCGGCCAGTGGCGGCAGCCGGCTGGAGCTCACGGAACTGTTCCGTATCCCCGCTCAGCCCTTTGATGCCGGCTGCGTCGATCTCGTCCGCAGCGCTGCGGCTAAGCTCGGCTATAGCGCGCGAGATATCATCTCCGGCGCCGGCCATGACGCGGTCTATGTGGCGCGCCATGTCCCGACGGCGATGATCTTCACGCCCTGCAAAGACGGTCTCAGCCATAATGAGGCTGAGAGTATCGAGCCGTTGGAGGCCGAAGCTGGCGGCCAGGTGCTGTTCGAAGCGGTGCTGGCGCGCGCCAATCGGGCCCGATAGCCGCGCGCTACACCCCGGCGGGCGGGGTGTGTTTCAGCCTGGCTGTGCCGGCCGTTGCTGCCCGCCCTTGGGCCCACCCGGACCACCGTGCCCACCTTGGCCGCCCGGTCCGGAATGACGATGGCGCGGCAACTCGTCCGCTGTCACGACACGGTCACCATTGGCATCGAGCGCGCGGAACCGCGCTTCGGCTGCTGGCCGCACTTCCTCCAAAGTTACCCGGCCGTCCTGGTTGGCATCGAGACCGCGGAACATCATGCCGACCCGCTGGGCGCGCTCCGGCCGCGGCGGTGCGCCCGCCGGCGGGGGCGGGGCGTCAGGACGCCGCGCCGGGCGAGCAGCGACGGCTTCCGCCATCGTCACTGCGCCATCGCCATTGGCATCCATCGCCGTGAAGCGCTGCTGCACTCCGGCCCAGACTTCGTCCCAGGTGACGCGACCATCACCGTTCGCATCGAACAGGCGCAGCATACCGCCGGGACCGCGCTCGCGGGCCTGCGGCGGCCCGCCGGGTGGGGGGGCATTCGGCGGGGCGGCCTGGTATGGCTGGGCGAGTGCCGGGGCGCTGGTGATCAGCAGGGCGCCGAACAGCGCTATGCGGGTTGGGATCATGGTGAGGGTACCTCCTGTTCGCGCCATGTTGGCGCGCTTTTGTAACCGGCCCATGTCGCCCAGCCCCCACTTGGGTGAGGAAGCGTAACGCTCAGCCTTGCGGTGTTCGGCCTTCACCGAGGTCCCACCACAGCCCGGTGAAGGCGAGGATGCCCTCTCGGGCCGGCGCGATCAGCAGGTGTTCGTCGGGACCGTGCTGCTTGCAGCCATTGTAGCTGTGGGGCACCCAGACCAGCGGCGTGCCCAGATGGTCGATGAAGACATCACCCGGCAAGCCCCCCGAAGAGTTCGGGATGATCTGCACGGCCTTACCCAGGCTGCGCTCCATGCTCGTCTGTGCCCAGCGTACCCAGGGGTGGTCCGGCGGCGTGCGAGAGGCGGCCATGCGCACTCCAGCGTGTTCGATTGCGATATCCTGGAAGCCTTGCTCGTCCAAATGCCGGCGCAGCGATGCCTCGAAGGTCGCTGGATCAGTATCGACAGTGTAGCGGATATGGCACGTCGCGCGCGCATCCGGCGCCACGGCGTTCACTGGAGCATCCGGTTTGCCGGAGAGCATCGCCAGAACGATGAAACTGTTCCAACCATAGATCTTCTCGGCCGGTGTCAGTCCTGGCTCACCCCAATCTAGATCGATCGTGGCCGCCCCATCGCCGCCGCCGACCGGGCAGCCGGCCAGAACCGCGCGCACATCGGCTGGCACGCCGTTCTGATGCAGCCAATCGCGCACCAGGATCTTGCCTCGAGCGTCGCAGATGCTACCGATGGCGTGGTTAAGGCGGATCGCCGGATCTGTGGTGAGCCCTCCCCAATGGCCGGAATGCACGCCGCCCGGGCGCAGGCGGATGACAAGGTCGAATTGGAAGATACCGCGCGTACCGGTCGCAATGGTCGGCACTTCCGGCTCTACCCGCGGCCCGTCGGAGGCAATCAGCACGTCGGCGGCAAGTTCTGCGGCATGCGCCGCGACAAATTCCCGGAGCCCGCGCGAGCCGCGCTCCTCGGCCATCTCAAGGACCAGCTTTATGTTGAAGCCGAGCCGCCCGCCACGCTCGGCCAGCACCGCCTCCAGCGCGGCGAGGTTCAGCGCGTGCTGGCCTTTATTGTCGGCGCTGCCGCGGCCGTACCAGCGGCCGGCTTCTTCCGTCAGGGTCCAGGGTAACAGGCCAGGGCGCCACTGCTCATCCAGTCCGCGGACAGTATCGCCATGCCCATATAGGAGGACTGTCGGTGCCTTTGGGTCTTCGACCCGGATGGCCGTCAGGATAGGCCCGAATCCAGGCTCAGGATTGGGGTGGATGCAGGAGGTGAAGCCCAGCCGTTCGACCCAAGGCGCGATTTCCTCGGCGAGATAACGGCGCAGCTCGGGCTCGAAGCCGGGCTCCTGGGCGGTGGAGCGCACCGCGACGAGCCGCGCGAGCAGGGCCTTGTAGTGGCCATCGTCGAAAAAAACGGCAGCACGGGCCAAAGCGGCCTCACGGCTGGGCATGTGGGTCAGTCCCCCTCAAAAACGCGTGGGGTGGGAGGATGCCGCCTCCCTGGCCTGCCCGCAAATCAGTGCTCCGCTCGCCAGCGCAGGAAGTCGGCGAGCTCCAGAAGCCGGCGCGGCGCGGCGACTGGCCCGGTCAACCTGAGGCCAACCATCGGCGCCTCGGCAACGGGTCGCGTCAATAGGCGCAAATCGAGACGGCCATGGGCGAAGTCGATCGTCCCTTCGCCGCTCGCGGTACTCCCCCCGACTAGCGCCGCGGAGCTTTCGGTGACGTGAGCTTGGCCGTCAGCAATGCGTAGGCCGGCGTTCAGCGTCTCAAAGGCGGTGGCGCCGCCGGCTAGCGCGTCGCGCAAGCCCGCTTCAGCCTCCGCCAATGATGATTGCGCCGCGGCCACTGCGGCGGCCCCGAGGTCGAGCCCGACCAACACCCCATCCCGCGCCCTGAGCTTGGCACTACCGGAAAGTGTCGCCAGGAGCCCCACTGGGCTGTGACCGAGGGCTATGAGCTGGGCTTCGCCGCCCAGCCGGCCCGCGCTGAGATCAACTGGCTGACCGAAGAGTGGGCCGGCGAGCGTCGCATCGGTCAGCTGGAGATCGGCAAGCAGCCGGGGCGGGGCCGCCATGCTCTCGACCAGCAACTGCC
>CAITYE010000469.1 GCA_903896535.1 uncultured Paracraurococcus sp. | reverse complement strand
TCCTGAACATGAAGAACGGCGAGGATGTCCGGAAAATGCGCGCGATCGCGGAGCAGTGCTTCGCGCTGGTCCGGGAATACAAGGGCTCGCACAGCGGTGAGCACGGCGACGGCATCGCCCGGTCCGAGTTCAACGAGCCGATGTTCGGCCCGCGCATCGCCCGCGCCTTCGAACAGGTCAAGGACGCTTTCGACCCGGCTGGGCTGCTCAACCCTGGCCGCGTTGTCCGGCCGCCGAAAATGGATGACCGGGCGCTGTTCCGCTACCACCCGGACTACACCGCCGATCCCGGCATTACGCCCGCGCTGGATTGGTCCGCCTGGCCCGGGCCGCAGGGCGGGCTGCTGGGCGCGGTGGAGATGTGCAACAACAACGGCACCTGCCGGAAATTCGATGCCGGCGTGATGTGCCCCAGCTATCGCGCCACGCGCGATGAGCGTCACCTGACGCGCGGGCGGGCGAATACGCTGCGTCTCGCGCTCACCGGTCAGTTACCGGGCGGCCTTGGCTCGGACGCGGTGGCCGAGGCGCTGGCGCTTTGCGTGGGCTGCAAGGGCTGCAAGCGCGAATGCCCAACCGGCGTCGACATGGCCAAGCTGAAGATCGAGGCGCAGGCGGCGCGCGCCGCCGCGCTGGGGGTGCCGTGGAAGGACCGCATCATCGGCCACCTGCCGCGCTGGGCGCCGTTCGCCGCCATCGCGCCCTTCCTGCCCAATTTGCGCGACCGGCTGCCCGGGCTCGCGCCGCTATCCGAAGCGCTGTTCGGCTTCGCTGCCGAGCGCAGCCTGCCGCGCTTCCGCCACGACGCCTTCCACGATGCCGAACTGCCCGCGCCGCGGGGGCGGGAGGGCGAGGTGATCCTGCTGCCCGACCTGTTCAACCGGTATTTCGAGCCGGAGAACATCCGCGCCGCCATCCGCGTGCTGCGCGCCGCCGGCTTCACGCCGACCGTGGCGCGGCCACCGCGCGGCGCGCGGCCGCTGGATGACGGGCGGACCTATCTCAGCGCCGGCATGGTTGCAGCGGCGCGGGCCGAAGCGGCGCGGACGCTGGCCGCGCTTGGCGCCGAGGGGCCGCCGGTGATCGGGCTGGAGCCCTCCGCCCTGCTGACGCTGCGCGACGAGTTCCCCTCATTGCTGCCGGGGCCGGCGACGGCGGCACTGGCCGGACGCGCGAAGCTGTTGAGCGAGTTCCTGGCCGAGGCGAAACCGCAGCTGGCGCTGCGCCCGATTGGCGCGGCGGTCGCGCATGTGCACGGGCATTGCCACCAGAAGGCCTTCGCTGCCTTCGCGCCCACCATCGCCCTGCTCTCGGCCATCCCCGGCCTCAGTGTGCGGCAGATCGCCTCGGGCTGCTGCGGCATGGCCGGGTCCTTCGGCTATGAGGCGGCGAACCTGCCGACGTCCAAGGCGATGGCCGAGCTTGGCCTGCTGCCGGCGGTGCGGGCGGCGGCGCCGGAGGCGCTGATCGTCGCCGACGGCACTTCCTGCCGGCATCAGATCGCCGATCTGGCGGGGCGGGAGGCGCTGCATTCGGTGCGGCTGCTGGACCGGGCGCTGGCCTGACCCGCGGCACCGGTACCAGGGCATGGGGTAGGCCGCACCTGATTGTCATAGCCCATGAATTAAGCATGGAGCTTTTTTGGCTTAATTTTACGGCATATTATGGTCCTAGTCGGCATTTTTCATCGCGGCAATTTCTTGCCGCACTGCCGCATCGCCACTATTTTATGCATTAGAGGGGAAGAACACGCTGCCACGGGCCCAACCACCCGTCCCGCCATCCGGCTGCCCATGCGGCCCGGCGGGGCCGGCCAGAAAGGGGTCCCATGCTTCGCCGCCATTTCCTGGGTGCCGCCCTCGCCGCCCCTACCCTGCTTCGCTCCCGCGGCGCCCGAGCCAATACGCCGGTCGATGTGGAACTGGTTCTCGCCGTTGATGTCTCCCGCTCGGTCGATCCCGAGGAGCAGGAGTTGCAGTTCACCGGCTATGCCGATGCGTTCCGTGACCCCCGGCTGATCGAAGGCATCATGGGCGGGCCGATCGGCGCTATTGCCGTGCAGATGTTCACCTGGTCCGACTGGAACATCCAGAAGACGATCGTGCCCTGGACCAAGCTGGACAGCCCGGCCTCCGCCCATCGGCTGGCCCAGGCCATCGACGACGCGCCGCGGCAGACCTGGCTCTATACCTCGATCTCCGGCGCCATGGACTTCGCCCGCCAGCAATTCGGCCAGGGCTTCGAGGGCAGCCGCCGGGTGGTCGATATCTCCGGCGACGGGGTGAATAATTCCGGCCGCCCCGTGGCCGAGGCGCGTGAGGCCGCGCTGGCCGAGGGGATCGTACTGAACGGCCTGGCCGTGCTGGACCGCGCGCCGCTGAGCCGCGCCGCGCTGACCACCGGCCTGCCGCCCCTCGATGACTATTACCGCGACGAGGTGATCGGCGGCCCCGGCGCCTTCCTGGTGGTCGCCGAGGGCTTCGCTGCCTTCGAAGCCGCCGTGCGGCGCAAGATCATCCGCGAAATCGCCGTCGCGCCGCCGCCCGGACCCATGGTGGAGCGGGTCTTCGCCTGACCGGCGGACCCGACCGGCCTATCGCAAGCGTGGCGGCGAGGGCAGCGCGAGCAGGCCGCAAATTGCCATGAACTGCACGCCCAGCCACCATTCCTGCCAGATGCCGAAGCTCAGCAGGGCGGTGACGGCATAGCTGGCCAGCATCGCCGCGCCGATCCCCGGCCAGGTGGTGCGGGACGCCGTCCGCCCCAGGAACAGCGCCATCAAGGCGGCGAATAGCGCGCCGATCAGGCCCAGTTCCAGCCAGACTTGCAGCGCGCCGTTATGCGGATGCAGCGGCAGCAGTTCTGCCTGGCGGATCCAGGGCGCCACATCCGGCCCGTCGAGGAAGAAGCGTTCCAGCATCTTGTCGGTTGCCGGGTGCCTGCCATCCGGCAGGCTACGGCTCGCCTCCAACCCCCAGCCGATGAAGGGCTCATCGGCAATCTTGTTGGTGACGAAGGACCAGACCAGCATCCGGTGCGCCGCCGAAGGATTCCAACGGTCCGCTGGGAAGCCGGTCCGCAGAATCGGCCCCAGCACCGCGGGCGCGGCCACGATCGCAACCGCGATCGCCCCGCCCAACAGCAGCGCCGGCGCACGACGCAGATCAGTGGGCAGCACCAACGCCACCGCCCCGACGCCCAGCCCCGCCAGCACCGCAAGCTTGGCGGCCTCCCCCGGCAGGAAAAGCAGCAGCGCCCCGCCAGCCAGGATCACCAGCAGCCGGAGCCAGAGCGGGACCATCACCACGCCCAACAGCAGCGGCAGGAACAGCGCGAGCGTCGAGCCGGCCGGCTTCAGGCCGAAGGCCAAATGCGGCGGCACTGTCTCCAGCCCGCGTACCGCGGCGCGGATCGCATTGCCGGTCGCCGCATCCACACCCGCCAGCACCAGGC
Organism: uncultured Paracraurococcus sp.; assembly: GCA_903896535.1. GTDB lineage: Bacteria > Pseudomonadota > Alphaproteobacteria > Acetobacterales > Acetobacteraceae > CAITYE01. Next base: position 1,298 of record CAITYE010000469.1, on the reverse strand, counting down.
CGAGGCAGATCCCGATTGCCGCCAGCAAGGCAAAGCGGCGCCGCGCCTCCTCAGAGGCCGCGGTGACCGCCGCAGCCGCCGAGAGGGCGAGCGCGACATAGGCGGTGATTTGCACCCCGGTGAAGAAACCGCGCGGCGGATCGGGCGCCCAGAAGGAAGAAATGGTGGACCAGGCCATCAGTGCGATCACCGCCCAGGTCGCCAGGCCTTCCGGCCAAGGGAAGTGGGAACGCCGGGAGACGTAGAGCAGCACGGTCGCCGCCAGGGCGATGGCGGCGATGGGGGCCATTGCCTGCGCCTGCAGAACGACCGCCGCCGGTCCGATCAGGAAGGCGATGCTGAGCGGCAACAACAGGTAGGGGATCGGCGCGCGGCGCTGATCATCCTGCCGATTGCGCGTGACGGTCTGTTTGCGCCGCGATGCGCCGCTGCTGCCGGAGCTGCCAGAGGCGCTATCCAAGCTGACCGAGCTTTCCTCGGCGCTGACCTCCCCCGACGGCTCCACCCCGCTCGAAGCGCTCGAGGAACGCGAAGCGCTCGACGAGCTCGAGGAGCGGCGCGACCGGCGCCGCCTTGCCTTCTCCTCCGGCACCTCAGACCGCGACGATCTGCTCGCGGCGGAGCTGAACGGTCAGCTCGTCCAGTGCTCGGCCGACGCGGTCGAGCATTTCGTCGACTTCCGCCCGGTTGATGATCAGCGGCGGGGAGAAGCCGATGCTGTCATTGACCATAACGCGCATGATCAGGCCGTGCTCTTCGCCCAGCTTGGCCATCCGCGCGCCGATCTTCTTCGCCGGGTCGAAGGGCTGCTTCTTCGCCTTGTCGGCCGAAAGCTCCACCGCCGCGACCAGGCCGACGCCCCGCACCTCGCCAACCAGCGGGTGGTCGGCGAAGCGGGCGCGGAGCTGTTCCTGCATGTAGGGGCCGACATTGCGGACATGGCCCAGCATGTCCAGCTCGTCGTAGATCTTCAGCGTCTCGATGGCGACGGCGGCCGGCACGGGATGGCCGGAATAGGTGAAGCCATGGCCCCAGGTGCCGACGGTGGATGAGCCCTCGGCAATGCCCTGGAAGACCCGCTCATTCACCAGCACCGCCGAGATCGGCAGATAGGCCGCCGACAGCGCCTTGGCGCAGACCAGGATGTCCGGCTGGATGCCGAAGGTCTGGCTGCCCCAGTAGCTGCCGGTGCGGAAGAAGCCGGCGATCACCTCGTCCACGCAGAAGAGCACGTCGTACTTGCGGAGCACCGCCTGGATCTTCTGGAAGTAGCCGGCCGGCGGGATGATGACGCCGCC
>CAITYE010000468.1 GCA_903896535.1 uncultured Paracraurococcus sp. | reverse complement strand
GCTGGCCGAAGACGGGCGGCCCGCCGGGCTCCGACCTGGCGATGATGCGGGAACAGTTGCTCGACCTCTTTGACGTGAAGGCGGGCCTGCTGGCGCCGCTCGTCGGTGGGGCCGCGGCGGAACGCAACGTGGAGTTCGGCGCCGCCATGGCGGTGGCGGTGAACGAGTGGCAATGCGCTGCCTTCTGTGACCCTGAACCGCGCCTGAAGGGCAGCGTGCAGATCACGCTGGAGCACGAGCAGAGCGCGATCGCCGAGATCGAGGCCCGCGCCGGCGATCGGCGCTTCTGTCAGGTCAATATCCCCCCGCGTGGGCTGGAGCCGCTGGGCCGGCATCGTTACCGCCGGATTCTCGCGGCCTGCGCGGCGGCGGGCTTCCCGATTTCGTTGCACCTTGGCGGCACTGGTGGCCATCCCAGCACCGGCGGCGGTTGGCCAAGCTTCTACCACGAGGAGCACCCCTCCTACGTGCAGTCGATGGAGAGCTTGGTTGTCAGCCTGGTCTGCGAAGGCGTCTTCGAAGAATTGCCCGACCTCAAGGTCGTGATGGTCGAGGGTGGCTTCGCCTGGCTGCCTGCCCTCGCCTGGCGGCTCGACAAGCACTGGAAGCGGCTGAAGGCGGAGGCGCCATCCCTGAAGCGCGCCCCCAGCGAATACATCCGTGATCATTTTTGGGTCACCACCCAGCCGATGGAGGAGCCTGAGCGCGCCGAGGACATGCTGCAGACGATCGAGTGGATCGGGCCCGACCGCATCATGTTCTCGACCGATTATCCGCACTGGGACCAGGATGACCCGCGCTACGCCTTCAAGGTTCGGCTGCCGGACGATTGGGCGCGGATGATCTACCGCGAGAACGCGCAAGCGCTGTACCGGCTGGACTGATGGCCAAGCACATCGTCGCCGCGGTCGACGAGATCCCACCTGGTGGCCGCAAGATCGTCACCGTCCGCGGGCGGGAGATCGGCGTCTTCAACATCGATGGCGCCTTCCATGCGCTGATCAATCGCTGCCCCCACCAGGGGGCGGTGCTCTGCACCGGCGATATCGTCAGCCGGCTGGAAGCGCCGCTGCCTGGGGAATACCGGCTGACGCGCCCGGGTACGATGATCCGCTGCCCCTGGCATTGCTGGGAATTCGACATTGCCACCGGCCAGTCCTGGTGCGAGCCAGACGACGTGAAGGCGCGCAGCTACAGCGTGGCGGTCGAGCCGGGGGAGCGCTTGGCGAAGGGCCCCTTCGTGGCGGAGACGGTCGTCGTCTCGGTCGAGCATGACTACGTGGTGGTGGAGGTCTGAAGCTCCCTCCCCGCTGGCAGGGGAGGGACGCAGGACCGGGGCTGGGTTGCTGGCCGGCCTGCCGCGTCAGTCGCCGAGGCGGTAGACCCGGCGAGCGGTGCCTGCAAACAGCGCGCGCTTTTCATCGCGTGAGGCGCCGGCGCAAAGCCGCTTGAAGGCGTTCCAGATCGCGACCCAGCCGATCCCCATCTTCTCGACCGGGAAATTGCTCTCGAAAAGGCAGCGCTCCGGGCCAAAGAGCTCGATGCAGGTCTCGATCCAGGGGCGCCATAGCTCGGCCAAATCCTGCGAGCTCGGCGGGACCTCCCGCAGACCGTAGTCGTAGGCGGCGAGGCGCATCATCATGCCGCCCAGTTTCACCACCACGTTCGGGCAGGCCGCCAGCTCCGCCATGCGCGGCTTCCAGGCGGCGAAGACCTCCGCCGTCTTTCCCGCATAGGGCCCGTAGCCAAGTGGCCCGCCGCAATGGCCCTTGATGAAGAGCGTGTCGGGGAAGGCCCGCGC
>CAITYE010000467.1 GCA_903896535.1 uncultured Paracraurococcus sp. | reverse complement strand
GAATCCCGCGACCAAACAAAGGCTTGCGCAGGGTGCGTGAGCGAGTGCGAACGCAGCGTGCTCCAGAGCAGCCTCCGTTCGGATGGATCGCGCGGTGATCCATCCGAACGGAGATAAGCTGCTCTGGAAACACTGGTTTCCAGAGGAAGAAATCCGTTCAGACGAGTCCGTCGGAACGGCTATGGCTCCAGCCGATCAACTCTCCGTAGGTTGCCCGCGCGCCGCGCCAATCTGGCGCGCGGCGCGGTCATCATGCGCCTTGGCCACCGCCCCTCGCGGCCGCCCGACGCAGGAGAGCAGGATGAACGCGCACGAGCTGATGACCACGGGCCTGGTCGTGGTTCCCCCGGACATGCCCGTGAGCGCGGTGGCAGAGCTGCTCGCCAGCCGCAGCATTTCCGCCGTGCCGGTGACGGCGCCTGACGGGACGCTGCTGGGGCTGGTGACGGAGGGCGATCTGATCCATCGCCTGGCAGAGACCAAGCGCGGCCCGCTGGGCTGGTTCCTGGCGCTGTTCGGCGATCGGCGGAAGCTCGCGGAGCGATTCGTTAAGGCGCATGGGGTACGGGCCGCTGACCTGATGACCCGGGAGTTGGTCACGGTAGGCGAGGACAGCAGCGCCGAGCGGATCGCGCAGTTGATGGAACAGCACCATATCCGCCGCGTGCCGGTGCTGCGCGAGGGCAAGCTGGTGGGGATCGTCAGCCGCGCCGACCTGCTGCGCGCCGCCCTCCTCCCGCCCCCGCCAACGCTGGAAAGCGGGGGAACGGATGCCGCGATCCTGCGCCGGCTGATGGCGGCGCTGCGCGAACAGCCCTGGGTGGATTCCTTTTATATCCACCCCGACGTCGTGGGCGGGCGGGTGATCTTCTATGGCTTCCACCGCTCGGCCGAAGCGCAGCACGCGATGGACGTCCTGGCGCGCGCCATCCCCGGCGTGCAGGCGGTGGAGGATCGGACCACGCCGATGCCATTCTTCATGCCGGTATAAAACCAGCGGCTCAGCGCCCGGCGAGATTCCTGAGCGGCTCGCCGCGCGCCCAGCGGCCGAGATTGGCGGCGAAGATCGCCGCCACGCGCTCTGGCAGCCCGTCGCTCGCGGCGGCGCTATGGGGATAGACGATGACGTTCGGCAGCCCCCAGAAGGGGCTGTCGGGCGGCAGCGGCTCCATCCCGAAGACATCGAGGAAGGCGCCGGCGAGATGGCCGGAACGCAACGCCTCAAGCAACGGCGCCTCCTCCACCACCCCACCGCGGGAGACGTTGACCAGATGCCGCCCCGGCGGCAGGGCGGCGAGCGCGGCGCCGTCGATCAGCCCGCGCGTCAGGTCGGTGAGCGGGCAGGCGAGGATCAGCCAATCCGTGCGCGGCAACAGCCCTTTCAGGGCGGCGTAATCGGCAACGGTATCGAAGCCGGGCGGTGCCGCCTGCGCGGCATCGCGGCGGATGCCGATGCGGTGCAGGCCGAAGGCGCCGGCCAGCCGCCCGATCTCCTGCCCGATCGGGCCAGTGCCGAGGATGACCGCCGTCTGGCCTTCGATGTCGCGTGGCTCCGGCGGGCTGTACAGCGGTTCCCAGGCGCGGCGCTGCTGCGCCTCCCACGCGCGGGGCAGGCCGCGGGCCAGGGCCAGCAGGCCGGTGATCGCGGTCTGCGCGACGGCGGGGGCGGAAGCGCCGGCGCTGTTGGTCAGCAGCAGGCCGCGCGCCAGCATCTCCTGGTACACGACCATGTCGGTGCCGGCGGAAAAAGTTTGCACCCAGCGCAGGGTCGGGAGGGTCTTGAGGAATTCGGTGAAGCGGACGAAGCGCGGGTTCAGCCGGTGCCGCGTCCCGCCAACAAACAGGTCGCGGGTGATGAAGGCGACCTCGATCCCCGTCGCCTCCGGCAGGGGGCCTTCGGGGGCGACGGCAACCAGCTCGGCCGCGGGCACCGCCGTGGCGATGCGCGCGCCGTGCCGGGCGGCGCCGATGTCGGAGATCAGGACACGCATCGGCGCCGCTGCCGGGTCAGTCGCGGTAGCTCGGGTCGATCTTGTCCAGCTTGCGCAGCAGCGCCGGCCAGTCGAGCAGGCCGAAGGGGCGGCGCGTCTTCGGCTGGTAGTTCATATAGGTCTGGTCGATGACGTCCTGCGGCACCTGGATCATCGGCGAGTTGCAGGACATGGCCGCGATCTGCGTCTTGCAGGACAGTTCCAGCCGATGCAGCGCGTTGAAGCATTCCGGGATGGTGTGGCCCACCGTCAGCAGCCCGTGATTGCGCAGGATCATCGCGTTGTTGTCGCCCAGATCGCGCACCAGCCGCGCCTGCTCCGACAGGTCGAGCACCACGCCGCTGAAGTCGTGGTAGCTGATCTTGCCGAAGCGCATGCTGGTCTGGGTGTTCGGGATCAGCCCGCATTCCAGCGCGGAGATCGCCATGCCCGGCCAGGTATGGGTATGGGCGACGCAGTGGAGTTCCGGCTTGGCGCGATGGATCGCCGAATGGATGACGAAACCGGCGCGGTTCACGCCGTACTGCGTCTCGCCGGGGAAGTCGGGCGCCAGCAGTACGTTGCCGTCATAGTCGATCTTCATCAGCGAGGAGGCGGTGATCTCCTCGTACAGCATGCCATAGGCGTTGATCAGGAAGGCGTCCTCGCCAGGCACGCGGACCGAGACGTGGTTCGCGATCAGGTCGGACATGTGATAAACATCAACCAGGCGGTAGCAGGCCGCCAGATCGACGCGCGCCTGCCATTCCTCAGGGCTGACCTTGTGCCGCATCGAGGGCACGCGCCAGGTGGTTCCGTCCAGCATTCTCGGGTTCTCCTTCTTCTCTCGGTTCAGCGGCCCTTGAAGGCCGGCTTGCGCTTCTCAGCGAAGGCGGCGGTCGCCTCGCGGTAGTCTTCGGTGCCACTGACCACGCCGACGCAGCCGGCGGCGAAGTTCAGCGCCTCGGGGAAGCTTGACTGCGCGCCCTGGCGGACCATGCGCTTCATCAGGCGGATCGCCACCGTGGGTCCATTGGCCAGCCGTTCGGCCACACCCATGGTATGCGCCATCAGCTGGTCGTCCGGCAGCACCTTGTTCACCAGGCCGATCCGCTCCGCCTCCGCCGCCGAGACGAAGTCGCCGAGCCAGAGCATCTCCAGCGCTTTGGCCTGGCCGACAAGGCGCGGCAGCATCCAGGCGCCGCCATCGCCGGCGACGAAGCCGATCTTGATGTAGCTTTCGGCGAAGCGGGCGCTTTCGGCGGCGAACAGCATGTCGCCCATTAGCGCCATGTCCATCCCCGCCCCCGTCGCCGCACCGTTCACCGCGACCAGATAGGGCTTGTCCAGCTCCTGCAGGGTCTTCGGGATGCGATGGACGTGGTTGATCAGGTATTGGCCGCGATCCCAGGCGGTCTGCTGCGCCTG
>CAITYE010000466.1 GCA_903896535.1 uncultured Paracraurococcus sp. | reverse complement strand
GGTCGTCCATGGCCAGGGGCTTGATGAAATCGCGCTGTCCGGGCCGACTGAGGTCGTGGCGCTGGAGGCGGGGCAGATCCGCGCCTTCACCATCACGCCCGAGGAGGCTGGCCTGGCTCGCGCCCCAGCCGAGGCGGTCCGTGGCGGTGCGCCGGAAGCCAATGCGGCCGCGCTTGCTGCCCTGCTGGCTGGTACGCCTGGCCCCTATCGCGACATCGTCCTGCTGAACGCCGCGGCGGCCCTGGTGGTGGCTGGGCAGGCGGGCGATCTGCGTGCCGGCGCCGCAAAAGCCGCGGAGGCCATCGACAGCGGGGCGGCAGCCAGCGTACTGGCGCGCCTCAAGGATGCCACCCACCGGCCCTGACCCCTGACCCCGAGCACGTCCCCCCAATGAACGCTCCGCAGATCCTAAATCCAGCCGCCGAACTGCCTGATGTTCTGGCGCGTATCCTGGCCGACAAGCAGGCAGAGGTGCGAAGCCGTTCGGAGGCTGTGCCGCTCGCCGAGATCGAGCGCCAAGCGCTTCATGCCGGCCCGCCGCGCCCCTTCATCGAGGCGCTGTGCGAGACGGTGGCTGAGGGGCGGGTCGGCCTGATCGCAGAAATCAAGCGCGCCTCGCCTTCGGGCGGGCTGATCCGCGATCCGTTCGAGCCGAAAGCGCTGGCCGAGGCCTATGAGCGCGGCGAGGCGACCTGTCTCTCGGTCCTGACCGATATGCCCTATTTCCAGGGCCGGCCGGAGGATCTGAAGACGGCACGCGCTGCCTGTCGGCTGCCCGTGCTGCGCAAGGACTTCATCATCGATCCTTGGCAGGTCTTCGAATCCCGCGCCATGGGCGCGGATTGCGTGCTGCTGATCCTGGCGGCGCTGAGCGACGAGCAGGCCGAAACACTGGAAGATATCACCCATAGCCTTGATATGGCGGTGTTGCTGGAAGTCCACGACCAACGCGAACTCGACCGTGCGCTCGGCATGAACTCGCGGCTCATCGGGGTGAACAACCGCAACCTTCGCACGCTGGTGACCGATCTCGGCACCGCCGAGGCGCTGATGCCGCAGGTGCCTGCCGACAAAATCCCCATCGCCGAGAGTGGCATCCGCACGCCGGAGGATGTCCGCCGTATGGCCGCCGCCGGCAGCCGCTGCATTCTGGTCGGCGAACATCTGATGCGCCAAGCCGATGTCGCTGCCGCCGCGTCTGCCCTGGTGCACGCTCTCTAGTGTCCGAGCTCAGCCATTTCGATGCGGCGGGCCATGCTCGCATGGTCGATGTCTCCGCCAAGGCAGCGACGGCGCGCACCGCGATCGCGCGCGGGCGGGTGGTGATGGCACCGGCGACGCTGGCGTTGATCACGGCCGGCACCGCAGCGAAAGGCGATGTGCTCGGCATCGCCAGGCTGGCGGGGATCATGGCGGCCAAGCGCACCGCTGATCTCATCCCGCTCTGCCACCCCCTGATGCTGAGCAAGGTCACGCTCAACCTTCGCCCGGCGCCGCCGGATGCCGTGGAGATCGAGGCGGAGGTCAAGGTCACCGGCCAGACCGGCGTCGAGATGGAGGCGCTGACCGCTGTCAGTATCGCCGCGCTCACGGTCTATGACATGGTCAAGGCGGTGGATCGCGGCATGCGGATCGACGCCATCCGCCTGGTGCTGAAGGCCGGCGGTAAGTCCGGCACTTTCGAGGCGGCATGACGCCGGCTTCGGGAAAGGCTGCGCCATGATCCCGTTGGAAGAGGCGCGCGCGCGCATCCTGGCCGGAATCAGCCCGACCCCGGCCGAGACGGTGGCCCTGGCCGCCGCCTGGGGCCGGATCCTGGCCCGTCCGGTGCTGGCCCGACTGACCCAACCGCCGGCCGATGTCTCGGCGATGGATGGCTATGCGGTGCGAGCGGCCGAGGCGAGCGCCGGGGCTCGGCTTGCGGTCATCGGTGAGGCCCCGGCCGGGCATCCCTTTGCCGGCAGGCTCGGCCCCGGGCAGGCGGTGCGGATTTTCACCGGCGCCCTCGTGCCGCCAGGTGCCGACGCCATCCTGTTGCAGGAGGACGCGACCGCCCTGCCCGGCGCGGTTGAGGTTACCGAGACGGTGACGCGCGGCAGCTGGATCAGGCGCCAGGGCCTTGATTTTGCGGCCGGGGAGGAATTGCTCCCCAGCGGGCGGCGCCTCACGGCGCGCGATATCGGGTTGGCCGCGGCGGCCAATCATCCCTGGCTGAACGTACACCGGGCCCCGCGCATCGGCATTCTAGCGACCGGCGACGAGATCGCACTACCCGGCGAGCCGATCCCACCCGGCGGCATCGTCAGCTCCAACGCCCATGCGTTGGGCGCCCTGGTGCGGGCGGCGGGCGGCGATCCGCTGATCCTGCCGATCGCGCCCGACGATACCGATGCTATTGCCGCGGCCGCCACTGCGGCGCGCGCCTGCGACATGCTGGTCACCACCGGCGGGGCCAGTGTGGGCGACCACGACCTGGTGCAGGCGGCGCTCGGTCCGCAGGGCTTTGCGTTGGATTTCTGGCAAATCGCCATGCGTCCCGGGAAGCCGCTGATCTGGGGCCGACTCGGGCAGGTTCCCTTGCTTGGCCTGCCCGGAAACCCGGTATCCGCCCTGGTCTGCGCCGTGCAGTTCCTGCTACCCGCCCTGGGCAGGATGCAGGGCCAGGCGGCCAGCGGGCCGCGCACCATTCGCGCCGTGGCTGGCGCTGACCTGCCCGCCAATGACCGGCGCTACGACCATCTGCGGGCGCAATTGGCCGGCGGCGAGGCCGGGCTGCCGGTGGCAACGCCTTATCAGGTGCAGGATTCGTCGATGCTGAAGACACTGGCGCGGGCGGAAGCCTTGATCCTTCGCGCACCGCATGCGCCGGCCTTGCCGGCCGGGGCCGAGGTGATTGTCGTGCCGCTCGGCGATCTGGGGATTTAAGGCGCGGGGCGCACACTGGGGAAAACTGTTTGACCCGACGCGGAGAACCTTCGTAGAACGAAGCAACGGTTGCCGCTTTGTTCGCGGCGACCGAAGCATGCACGGAGGTTGCACGTGTTGACCCGCAAGCAGCATGAGCTGCTGATTTTCATTGATAAGCATCTGCGCAGCACCGGCTTTTCCCCCTCGTTCGAGGAAATGAAGGCCGCCCTGCAATTGAAGTCGAAATCCGGCATCCACCGCCTGATCACAGCGCTTGAGGAGCGCGGTTTCCTGCGCCGCCGGGCGCATCGGGCGCGGGCGCTGGAGGTTATCCGGCTGCCAGAGACCATGATGCCGCGCCGTCCCGCCCAGGCGGCCGCGGCCGAGGCGGGCGCCGGGCCCAACGTCATTCGGGGCAATTTCGGCGCGAGCCCCACCAGCGCCGCCAAGCCCGAGGTCGAGACGACCCCTGCGGTCAGCCTGCCGCTCTATGGCCGCATCGCCGCCGGCCTACCGATTGAGGCACTGCGCGATGCCGACCAGCAGATAGATGTACCGGTCGCCCTGCTCGGCAATGGGGAGCACTACGCGCTTGAGGTCGCCGGCGATTCGATGGAGGAGGCCGGGATCCTTGATGGCGATACAGTGATCATCCGCCGTGGCGATACGGCCGAAAACGGGTCGATCGTGGTCGCCCTGGTAGATGAGGCGGAAGTAACGCTGAAGCGGTTGCGACGGCGCGGCAACTCGGTGGCCCTGGAACCCGCGAATGCCCGCTATGAAACGCGGATCTTCGGACCCGACCGGGTGAAGGTGCAGGGGCGCCTGGTCGGGCTGCTGCGGCGTTACTAAACCACCCGGGCGCGCCACGGCCTATCAGGGCCGCTGGCGCGCCAGCCCCGCCCTGCTAAAACCGAGCGTCCGCAACAGAGGGGCGCTCCATGTCGAAGATCAACCGCCAGGGCAGCAATGCCATTCTCTCGACCTCGGTCGAGTACCACAACTTCGTCTTCCTCGCCGGCATCACCGCCGATGACCTGAACAAGGACATCACCGGCCAGACCAAGGAAGTCATCGCCAAGATCGACGCCGCGCTGGAAGCCAACGGGACCGACAAGACCCGTTTGCTGAATGCGCAGATTTGGCTGAAGGACATCCGCGACCGCGACGCGATGAACAAAGTCTGGGTGGCTTGGCTCGGCGATGCCGGCCGGCCCGCTCGCGCCTGCGTTGAGGCGAATATGGCCGATCCCCGGCACCTCGTCGAAATCATGGTGAATGCCTGCCGCTGAGACGCGGTGCGGCATCCCGGCGCGGCGAGACTCGCCGCGCCGGCCTGTCGAGTCTTCGTTGATTTCTGAAGCTCTTGCAGCGAATCGTGAATCGAGTCCTTCAGCATTGAACTGTGGTATTTATGCCGACACACTGTGTCTCGTCTCAATTTTGACGTGATCCCTAGGAGCATCCTCCGCAGGTTTCGCATGGCAGTCATGGGGTATCGACAAATCACACCCCGTTACGGGTTATTTCAAAAACGCGGGTTGCCGACCCCATCCGGTCGCAAATAAGCCTT
>CAITYE010000465.1 GCA_903896535.1 uncultured Paracraurococcus sp. | reverse complement strand
TACCCCTGGCACGTTGCCCGGGCCTGAGACCTGGGCGCGCGGCCTTGCCGCGTACCGAGCGCCCACATGGGCGCTGCGGCCCGTGCCGCGCAGCCCAGGAAACCGAAGGTTTCCGCCCGGCGATTGCGGGCCAGTGAAAGCATATACCGGCGGTCAAATCCTTTGACCGCCGGTATAGGACCTTGGTGGGCGGCGTGAACGAAGGTGAAGCCAGCCTGCTTCAGGACCGGCCGACGCCCTTGTTGACGAAGCCAAGGTCGAAGGCCTTTTGCCAATCCAGACGCTTCGGCAGCACGCCGACATCGGCGACCGCCTCATAGAAGCTTTGCCAGCGTCCAGCACTCATCGCGCCGATGCCGCCGGTCGCGGCATCGCCCGAACGGAGGATCCCCGCCTCGTTCATCATGCGAACGCCGAAGGCGATCAGGTCGTCTTGCATGTCCGGGTTTTGGGTCTGGATCAGTCGGTTTGCCCCGGCGGTATCGAAGCCGCCGGCGGCGCCTTTCAGATACTGGTCATAGCCGGTCATGGTCGCGTCGATAAAGCGCTGCACAGCATCGCGCTTCTCGGTCATGGTCTTCGTACCGATATTGATGGTCTGGCCGTAATTCTCGAAGCCTGCGTCGTGAACCAACAGCACAGCCGGCTTCATCCCGGCCTTTTCTATGCTGTACGGCTCGCTGCCCAGATAGCCCTGCTGGACCACCATCCGATCGGCAAGAAAGGGTTGCAGATTAAAGGTATAGGGGCGGATTTGTTCGTCCCGCAGCCCGTATCGCTTGGCAAGGAACGGCCACCAGGTCGCGCGGCTTTCGGCACCGATCAGGATGGTGCGGCCGACCAGCGCCTCAAAGCGGGTAAAGCCGGTATTCGGATGGGCGATCAATACCGCCATATCCTTCTGGAACAGTGCTGCGATGCAGACGAAGGGGATGTTTTCGCGCACGAAATTCAGCGCCACGATGCCGTTTCCCATGGCCATGTCGACCCGCCCGCCCAGCAACAGTTGCGCCGGGTTGATTTGCGGGCCGCCACTGGTCAGCGTCACATCAAGCCCGGCGGCGCGATACAGCCCAGCGGCCTGCGCCTGATAGAAGCCGCCATGCTCGGCCTGGGCGCGCCAATTGGTGACGAAGCTCAGCTTATCGAGCCGCGGCTGGCTGCGCGCAGGGAAGGGGCCTGCCAAAACCGGCGCTGCCGCCATGCCAAGCGCCGCCCGGCGGGAGACGATGTAGCGCGTCGTCGTCATGGGATCTCTCTCCAGCAGGCAATAAATGGACGACTCGCCTCCTGTCGCCAGCGAGCACGGCGGTCGGTTAATTGCCGGATTCAGGCCCGCAGGTTCAAGGGTTTCAGCAGCATGAGCGCGACACCCCAACCCCAGGCGCCGTTGTAGAGCAGGCCGCGCCAGGGAATCGCCCCATTCCAGCCGGGCAGCCCCTTCAGGTAGGGCACGAGTGTCACCGCCACGGCGGTAAGCACCAATGCGCCGAAGACGGTGCCGAACAGCAGGGCGGGCGGCCGCAGCCTGCCCAGCAGCAACGCCGTCACCATGCCCCAGACCCCACCCCAGAAGCTGAAGGAGACGACCTGCGGCACGCCGAAGGGCTTGGTCGGTGCCATGGCGAAGGGCGCCGGGACCTTGCCGAACACCCCAACCACGGCGGGGATCTCGTTGCCAAAGTTATGAAGCAGCCAGGCCGCCCCCTGGTGGAAGACCGGGACGGCAAGGGCACCGGCGAGAAAGCCGAGGAGGAGGAGACGGACCATTTCCCTACTGCACCACCCCCGGGCCCCGGCGTCCAGCACTCTTGCAGCCCGGCGCTGCCCCGCGCAGGCTGCCGGCAGAAACGGGAGGAAGATCGCGATGAACGGAGCCGAAAGCCTGGTGCACACGTTGCTCGGCGGCGGGGTCGAGGTCTGTTTCACCAACCCTGGGACCAGCGAGATGCATTTCGTCGCCGCGCTGGATCGCATTCCCGGCATGAAATGCGTCCTCGGCTTGCAGGAAAACATCGTCACCGGTGCCGCCGACGGATATTGGCGGATGGCCGAAAAGCCCGCTTGCACCCTGCTGCATTGCGGCCCCGGCCTCGCCAACGGTCTTGCTGGTTTGCACGATGCGCGACGGGCGCGCAGCGGCATCGTCAATATCGTCGGCGACCAGGCCGTCTATCATCGGCCGTTTGATGCCCCGCTAACCGCCGATACGGAAGGCTGGGCGCGCGGCGCGTCCGCTTTCGTGCGGACCGCGACCCGGGCGGAGGATGTCGGGGCCGATGCGGCGATGGCGATCCAGGCCGCGCGCACCTCGCCTGGTCAGGTGGCGACGCTGATCCTCCCTTCCGATAGTTCCTGGAATGAGGGCGGGGTGGTCGCGTCGCCCCTCCCGGCGCTGGCAGTACCGCACGCCGACCCGCACGCCATCCGCAATGCCGCGCGCGTGCTGCGCGAGAAACGCAATGTCATGCTGCTGGTCGGCGGGGCTGCGCTGCGGGAAGGGGCGCAGAAGCAGTTGCAGCGGATCGCCAGCAAAACCGGCTGCCGGCTGCTTGCTGAAGGCTCGAACGCCCGCATTCAGCGCGGCCGCGGCCGCCTCGCGCTCGACCGCGTGCCCTATGTGAACGAGTTGGCGGTGCAGGCGCTGGCCGGCGTCGAGCACCTGATCCTGGTCAATGCCAAGGAGCCGATCGGCTTCTTCGGCTATCCGGGCAAGCCAAGCCGCTTCTGGCCGCCGAGCTGCGAACTGCACACCCTGGCGAGGCTGGAGCAAGATGCCGAAGCGGCACTCGCCGCCCTCGCCGAAGAACTTGGCGCGCCGGCAGCGCCAATCGCCGATCCTGGGCCCCGGCCCAGCGCGCCGCGTGGGGCCTTAAGCCCGGAGGGCCTCGCCAGCCTGGTCGGGGCGCTGATGCCGGAGGAGAGCATCATCGTCGACGAATCGGTAACATATGGCCGAGGCTTCTTCCCGATGACTTACGCCGCACCACCGCATGATTGGCTGCAGAATTGCGGCGGCGCGATTGGCTATGGCCCGCCGGTTGCGGTCGGCGCGGCGATCGGGGCACCGGGGCGGCGCGTGATCGCGCTGCAGGCCGATGGCTCAGCAATGTATACGCCGCAGGCGCTCTGGACCCAGGCGCGGGAGAAGCTGCCGGTGACGACGGTGTTGCTGTCCAATCGCAAGTACCAGATCTTGCTGGGCGAATACCAAAATGTCGGGGCGAACCCGGGACGCACGGCGCTCGATATGCTCGATCTCGGCAATCCCGATATCGGCTGGGTCAAATTGGCCAAGTCCATGGGGGTGGAGGCCGCGCAGGCCAGCACGCTGGAAGCCTGCGGCGACTTGTTGGCGCAATCCTTCGCCCGTCCCGGACCCTTCCTGATCGAATTGCTGATCTAGCGCGGGCTGCGTTGAGATGGATCACAAGGTGATCCGCCTCGACGCAGATAACTTACTCTGGTTATTATGTTTTCTAGAGCAAGACATCCGTTCAGACGATGCCATCTGAACGGATCTTGCTCAAGGCCGGGTAGCGCACAGCCCGATACCTCGCGGCGATCCGCCGAGACCATTTGTAAGCAACTTGCCGCTTTCGAAGGATTCAGGTTTCGCGCTATCTGGCGGTAACCTTCGGCATGTCACCTTACTATCGTTCGGGCTAGGGCCACCCACCGGGGGGCCATGCGCGGTACTGGCAGGGCGGCAGCGAGGCGATGGATGACAGGACCCGTATGAACGTCATGCACCCGCCTCAGGTTAGCCCCGAGGCTAAGCGGCCCACCGAGGGCGCTGCGATACGCGGTCTCGGGCACGGCGCGGCAGCGGCTGCCACGCCAAGTGCGCCGGCACCCGAACCCCCGCCGCCGGCGCCCAGGCGCTGGTCGGTTCTCGTTGGCCTTGCTGCGATCCTGGCGGCTGGGTCGTATTGGTATTTCAGCCAGGGCCGGGAAGTGGTGCAGCCGACTCCGGTCGCGGCGGTGACGGAACCTGTGGCGCCCGGAGAGTTCAAACTCTCTGACGCCGAGATGCGAGCGCTGCGCATCGAAGACCTACACGAGATGGATTTCCGCGCAGAGCGCGTTGCCGAGGGCCGGATCACCTACAACGAGGACCGCTCGACCCCGGTTTTCAGCCCCTACAACGGCCGCGTCGTCCGGGCCCTCGCCCGGCTGGGCCAGGAGGTGAAAGCCGGCGAGGTGCTGTTCGAGATCGAGACCACCGACCTGGCGGCGGCTGCCAATGACCTGCTATCGGCCTCGGACGGACTGGCCAAGGCGCGGGTCGCGCTCGAACAGGCGCGCCGAGAGGAAGCCCGGCAGAATAGCCTGTTTGGCGCCCGCGCCGCCTCGCAACGCGATGTCGAGCAGGCCCGCCTCGCCACCGCCCAGGCGGTCGCTGATCAGCGCACTGCCGAGGCGTCGCTTGCCGCAGCCCGGGACAAGATGCGGGTGCTCGGTCGTTCGCCGGCCCAGGTCACCCGGATCGAGCAGACCCGACAGGTGGATGCGGTGGTGCCCGTGCTCGCGCCGATCAGCGGTACGGTGACCAAGCGGCAGGTCGGGCCCGGGCAGTGGCTCTCCAGCGGTGCCGCCGATCCGGTCTATGTGATTTCCGATCTCTCCACCATGTGGCTGGTCGCTGCGGTGCGCGAAGTCGATGCCCCCTTGATCAAGCCGGGACAGCCGGTGCAAGTCACTGTGGGCGCCCTGCCTGGCCAGACCTTCGATGCGAGGATCGCCACAGTGGCTGCCGGGCTCGACCCGACCACTCGGCGGATGACCGTGCGGGCGGAGGTCCAGGACCCCGGGCATCTGCTGAAACCCGAGATGTTCGCGACATTCCGTATCGCTGTCGGCACCGGGCAGCGAGCGGTCGCGGTGCCGGCAAATGCCCTGATCTTTCGCGGTGCGAATGCCAGCGTCTGGGTGGCGCTCGACGGCAATCGCTTCATGCTGCGCCAGATCGATCCCGGCATCCGCTCGGGCGACATGATCGAAGTGCTGGATGGGTTGAAGCCGGGCGAGCGTGTCGTGACCGGTGGCGCGCTCTTCGTCGACCGTGCCGCGCGCATCGATTGAAGCAGCGATGGGCAGGCCGCAGCAGATGGCCGTGCCAGGGCCGGGTGGGACGCGTGGCCGTGCCGTGGCGCCGATAATGGCGGCGCGGGGCGCCGCTGTCCTCGCGCTCGCGCTGATACTAGGTCTCCCCCGACCTGGCTGGGCCCAACAGTCGAACCGCCCCGGATCGCCTCCCCCCGCGCGTGCCCCTACCGCCCAGGCGCCCGCCTCTCCCGCCCTCGGCACCTCACCGCTACCGGTCGGTAAAGGCACCACCACTCTCACCCTGCCAATGGCCGAGCAGATGCTGCTCGACCAGAATCTGGCGATCATCGCCGCCAGGCGCGGGATCGATGCCGCCTGGGCGCAGCGGCTGGTGAACTCCTCCATGCCGCCGCCGACCCTGAGCGTCGGCAATACGATCGGCCAGTTCTCTGAGACGAATCAGCAGAGTTTCCAGGGCGCACGGGTCTTCGCGCCAACCAACAATATCTTCGCCGGCCTCTCGATCCTGGTTGAACGCGGCGGCAAACGGACGCTGCGCACCCGGGTTGCCGAAACGCAGATCGGCGTTGCCGAGGTGCAGGTGCTGGAGACCGTCCGGGGACAACTGTTCCAGCTGCGGCAGAGTTTTCTCAGCGCGTTGCTGGCGCGCGCCAATCTGGAAGTGGCCTTGGGCAACCGCGGGAGCCTCGACCGCACGGAGGGGTTGCTACGGCGCCAGCTCAAGGACGGGGCGATTCCCGAGGGCGATTTGCTGCGTTTTCAGGCCAGCCGCCTTGCCTTCGAAAGTGACGTCACCGGCAACGCCCAGGCCTATGCCGCGGCGATCGCCGCCCTGGCGGCGCAGTTGGCATCCGATCCCGCGCAGTTCGAGGCCGGCGCCGGGACGCTTCGCGGCATGGGCATCACCCTGCCGGCGACAACGTCCCTGGGGCCGCCGCCCGCCCCCGTCCCGGCCCTGGTCGAGCCGCATCGCCGGGCCGAGCGGCGGACCGGCCAGCCCTCCCCCGCCAATGCGCCGACCACGGTGCAACTTGTGCTGTCACCGGTCGCCTTCGATGTTCGCGGACGCTTCGAGCAGTTGCCCGAACTCGGCATCGGACGGGAGGAACTGGCCCAGGGCATCCCGAACCGGCCGGATGTCGTCGCTGCCACCCGCCTGGCCGCAGCCGCCGGCCAGAACCGTCTGTTGGCCGAAGCCGCCCGGTCCCGCGATGTGACCGTGAACACCGGCTGGAGCCGCTCGCGCATTTCGCAGGACCTGCCGACGACTACAACCGGCAACGTCGTCCACGGCGTCAACCAGTTCCAACTCAATCTCAGCATCCCGATCTTCACCCGGCGGATCGTCGAGGGGAATGTCGGCATCGCCTCCGCCCAGCAGGCCCAGGCCGAAACGCAGGCGCGCGCCTCGCTGCTGCAGGCGAAAGCGGATTATGCCATCGCCTGGGCTGCCTACGAGCAGTCGCTGGCATTGCTCCGCCTCTATACCGGTGGCGCGATGACCCGCGCCGAGGAGGCCTATCGGAGCACCGAGGCTGCTTACCTCGCGGGTGGGCGCAGCCTGCTCGAGGTGATGGATGCGCTGCGCACGTTGAACGCCACTCGCCTGCAGGCGAACCAGGCCCGCTACGCCTTTCTGCTGGCGCTCACTCAGCTTGAACAGGCAACCGGTGTCGCCGGTATTGCACCACGCCTGTAGACTGACCCGCCGCCGGCGGCTTGCCCTGTTCGGGCAGGCGACCGATAGTCTCGCTCAACTAGGGGGAGGATACTCGGATGGAAATGGAATTGCGCGGCAAGCGCGTACTCATCACCGGCGGCTCGAAGGGCATCGGCCTCGCTTGCGGCCATGCCTTCGCCGCGGAAGGCTGCGACCTCATCCTTGCCTCGCGCGACCAAGCCTCGCTCGATACCGCAGCCGGCGCCATTCGCGGCCGACACAATGTGCAGGTTGCAAGCTTCGCGGGCGACCTCGGCGAGGTTGCGGCGCGGGCCGCGCTCCACAAGGCGCATCCCCAGATCGACGTGCTGGTGAACAATGCCGG